>DASWDK010000345.1:0-6852 GCA_036395335.1 Thermoanaerobaculia bacterium | reverse complement strand
ACGGCAGCTCTCGTCTTCCTGGCGATCTGGGCGCTCGCGTATTCGGCGTTCGGCAAGTATCCCAAGGACTGGCTCGCCATCCCGAAGGCGGTCCGGTACTGGATGGGCCAGCACTCCATCGGGCGTATCCCCGGACCCTGGTACTACTACGTGCCGCAGCTCCTCTACTACGAAACCTCGATCATCTTCGCCGCCTTGTTCGCTTTCCGGCGCCGGGAAAACCGCGATTCCCCGTTCTTCCGCTTCGTCGTGTTCTGGACCATCGGCTCCCTTTTGCTCTACGCCTGGGCGCGCGAGAAGGTCCCCTGGCTGACGGTCCATGCGCTTCTCCCCCTCACCATCCTCGCCTCCATCGGTGTGGACGGGCTCTGGCACGACCGTCGCGAAAAGCGTCCGCGCCTCGCTCTGGCCGCTTTTCTCGTCCTCGCGTTGGTCAATACGAGCGGGATGTTGCTCGCGAGCTTCCGGTACGGCGCTCACGACGTCGAGCGAGAACCGCGGCACGCCGAGATCATCGCCTACGTGCAAACCACGAAGGACCTCATTCGCGCGCTCGAACCCCTCGGGATTGCGAAGCAGAGGGTGCCGGCGGGAGAGGCCGTCGTCACGGTCGCCGGGGAGGCTTCGTGGCCGCTCACCTGGTATCTGCGCGACACCCCGACAAAGTGGGTGACGCGGGTCGAAGACGCCACGACGCCGATCATCGTCACCGACTGGGATCCCCAGGGCGGTCTCGAGAAGCAACTCGCCGAGACGTACACCGCCAAGCGCGTCCCGATCCGCGCCTGGTGGTTCGCCGAAAAGCACCAGCCCGACGCGAAAGCGGGAGCGCGCCCGACTTTGACGGATCTCGTCCGGTGGTGGCTCTTCCACGAGATCTGGAGCCCGATCGGTTCACAGGATGCGACGTTCTTCGTGCGCAAGGACCTCGCGAACGCCGGCCCCCTTGCTCCGCTCAACCTGCGGCTCCAGAACTCGTCCGCACGCGACTATTCCGGCGGATCCGCGACCGTGATTCGGCCCGCCCGAATTCTCGGAGAACCGGGCTCCGGGCCCGGACAGTTCGCCGAGCCGCGCGGCCTCGCCGCCGACGGACGAGGAAACCTGTACGTCGCCGACACGAAGAACAACCGAATCCAGATGTTCGACAGCAACGGCCAGTTCGTGCGGAGCTTCGGCACCGCGGGCTCCGGCAACGGGCAGCTCAAAGAGCCGTGCGGCGTCGCGGTGGACTCCGACGGCAGCGTCCTCGTCGCAGACACGTGGAATCACCGGGTCGCGCACTTCGGCCCGGACGGCTCCTGGCTCGGCGCCTTCACCGATGACCAGCGCGGGTTCTTCGGGCCGCGCGCGGTTCTTCTTTCCCGCAACTTCCTCTACGTTGCGGACACCGGAAACAAACGGATTGTGCGTTTCAACAAGGAATGGAAACGCGAGTCCGACTGGGGAGCTCCGGGGGCCGGTCCCGGGCAGTTCGTCGAGCCGGTCGGCCTCGCCGCGGACGCCGCCGGAAACGTCTACGTCGCGGACACGGGCAACCACCGCATCCAGGTTTTCGATGCAGAGGGCAAGTTCCTCCGCGAGTTTGTCGTCTTCGGTTGGAAAGACTTCTACACCGAGCCGTACATCTCGATCGGTCCGGGCGACTCGGTGCTCGTGACCGACTCGACCGAAGGGCGGATCAACGAGTACGACCCCGCGGGAAAGCTGCGCCGGTCATGGCGATCCGACGGTGAATTCAAGAGGCCGACGGGGATCACCCTGGATCCCTTTGGCCGGGTCAGCGTCACCGACCGCGAAACCCATCGCACGCTCACGTGGAATCTGAGCGATGTCTTGCGCTGACATCCGAATCGGCGTCGGCTAGGTTCGAAAGACCCTTTCCTCCGAGCCGTCGAGCCAGCGGTCGACGAGCTCCTTTCCCTGCATCAGGGAGTGGTCCTGGTTTCCGATTTCGTATTTCCACGATCCGAACCGACCGCGCGAATAGATCTCCTTCGACTCGAGATATGACTGGATCGTGGAGAGCGCGTCGTCGCGATCGACGCTCGGAATCGGGTAGGCATGCCCGGCGTGGATCAGGTAGACCGATTCGATCGACGCCAGATCCGCCGTCTCGAGAATGCCTTCCGCGACGAGGCCGTCGATCACCGCTTGGCCGAAGTCTCCCTCGGGGAGCGGCCGGAAGCGCGAGTACGTGGTTTCCATGAGAAGCGAGCAGTAGCGCGACGTGTCTCCCCCCGGAACGATGTCGGGCGAGTAGTTGGAAAGGTACGTCATCCGGTAGAAAGGGGTCTTCGGATCGGGGAAGTAGATCCAGTTCTTCGTCGACGGCGACGGCCGGCGGAGCCCGACGCCGACGGTGAAGAGGCGATTGAACAAGAGCTTTTTCGACGCGGCGCGGACCACGTCGGGGGCGTGCGCGAGCCGAGAGACGAACGCCTCCAGCGGAAGGGTCGTCAGGAGCTTTTCATACCGCGCCGAGGAGCCGTCGGCAAACCGGATCTCGCGCTTGTTTTCGTCCACGCAGACCGAGCGCTTTCGATAGCGGACTCGATCGCCGATGTGAGGCAGCACCGCCAGCCACAACCCGACGGTGCCCCGCGTCGCCGGGTAGCCGAACGTCGCGTTCGGGCCCCAGTCCACGTTCTTGGGCGCGAGGGTCGTCTCGAGCGCCTTCTTCCAGTCGACGACGCTGACGCGCTCCGCGATCCAGTAGAACCCCATCTTCGACAGAGGCGTCGACCAGACCTTCAAGTTGTAGGGGACCATGAAGTGCTTCGCGACGCCCGCGCCGAACTTCGCGTACACCCACTCTTCGAAGTTGCGGAAGGCGCGGTCGCGATCGATCGTCTGCGACTCGATCAAGCCGATCAGGCATTCGATCATCGCCTCTTCGGGAAGAGAGGAAAGGTGGTTCTGGAACGGGTAGCGAACGTAGCGGTCCTCGAATTTGATCCAGCTCTCACGCTCGATCCGCCGGACCCCGTCCTTGCCGAGCATTTTTTCGAGGAACTCGTTGAAGTAGGGGTAGCCCGAAAAAATGATGTGCCCCGAGACGTCCCACGTGTAGCCCTTCGGGTCCTCGAAGCTCGTCGCGAGCCCGCCAATCTGCCCTGCCCTCTCGAAGAGCTCGAAGTCGTCGATCCCGCGCTCCCGGAGCCGATAGGCGGCGCCGAGACCGGTGGGTCCCGCTCCCAGGATTGCGATCGACGCCATCGATCCGGTTTAGGACGCCCCGACAAGGCGCTTCATCGCGTCGGACCGCCGGATCTCTCCGCGCAATTCGAAGAGATACCGGACCACGCGTGAGATCGTACCCAGCATCTTCCAGGGCCGGTGAATGCTCTGCCCCGCCTCCCGCGGAAAGTGACGGACGACGACTTCGGCGACTTTCCAACCCGCGATCCGACAGCGCGCGAAGATCTCGTCGCCGACGAAGTTGATCCGGTGCCGAATCTCGATCCTCTTCGCGACGTGCTTTCGGAATGCACGGCAGCCGCCGTTGATGTCGTGGAGCGGAGACCCGAGGATCCAGCGCGACAGCGTGTTCAGCCCCTTGGACAGGATGAGCCGCGGCCAGGGGTCATAGCGTTTCTTCTTCCAGCCGAAAACGACGTCCGCACCCTCCCGGATCGCCTGGAGGAACAGTGGGGCGTCGGCCATCGTGTGCTGACCGTCTCCGTCCACGACCATCACGACTTCACCCGGCGTGTTCCGCAGAGCCGTCTCCGTCGCGACCGCGTATCCCTTGTTCCCGTCGTGATGCACGACCGAGACCCGCCGGTCGAGGGCGGCGAGAGACTCGGCGATCTCGCCCGTCCGGTCGCGACTTCCGTCATTGACGACCAGGACTCGCCAGTCGAGCCCCTCGATCGCCGAGAGCGAGGCGACCGCCTCCGCGACGGTTTTCTCGATCGAGCCCTCCTCGTTGTACGCGAGGAAAGCGACGCCCAGTCGCGGCTCCCCGTCAGTGGACATAGATGATCCAGCCTGCGACCGCAACCCAACCGAACACGATCAGGAGGAGCCAGGGATCGTCGATCAGGAGCGCCTGGGTCGGACTTCCTCCGCCGCCACGACGGTAGACGAGTCGCACGTATCGCGCCACTCCGAGCACCACGAAAGGAACAGTCGCCCCGAATGAGTGGCCATGGAACTGAAGGGTATGTGGCGCGACGCTGTAGGCGCCGTACGACGCAACGGTTGTCAGCGCGGTGACGATGAAGAGGAAATCGAGACCCTCCGACTTGTATCTTGCCAGCACGGCACGATGCTCGGAGGCCGACAGGTGTCCCGCCCTTTGGAGCTCCCATTGCCTTTTCCCGACGACGAGAAACAGCGCAAGGAGGTATGCGCACACCATCAGGAAAATCGAAGGAGGCACCGCCGCGAGGGCTGCTCCCGCGCCGGCCCGGAGAGGCATTCCCGAAGCGACGATCAGAGCCTCGAGAAAAGGAATTCTCTTCAGCCAGAGCGAATAGGCGAGCATGAGACCAGCGTAGAGCGAGCACCAAACGCCGAAACGCGCGGACAGGAAGAATGCGGCCGTGAGACCGCCGGTTCCGAGCGCCGTGGCCGCCGCGAGAGCGACGGCGACTTGAAGCTCTCCGGCTGCGAGGGGACGGCGCCGCTTGACCGGATGCGCGCGATCGCGCTCGCGGTCCATCACGTCGTTGATGAGGTAGATCGCGCTCGTGACTGCGCAGAAGATGGCGAATCCCGCTGCCGCGAGCCGCCACCCGGAAGCCTTCGCGAGCGTGCCGCCGAAGAGAAACGGCAGAGGCACGACCAGGTTCTTGACCCACTGGGCCGGCCGCATGGACACCAGTAGTCCCGACAGTCCCCGCGCGGCGGGAAGTGAAGCAGCCGCATGCCTCTCGCGCGGATTGGTTACGGGCATCCCCGCATTGTAAGGGGAAACGGCTTTCGGGCGTCGCAGTCCGCGACGGTTACAATCGCCGCGGGATCGCTCAGGGAGGTCTCTTGCCGGTCGCCGGAACCCTCATCGAAGGCAAGTACGAAATCCTCGCGAAGATCAAGGAAGGTGGCATGGGGACCATCTACAAGGTCCGCCACCGCCTGCTCGACGAGATTCGGGTCGTCAAGGTCATGCGCCCGCAGATCGGCGCCGACGAGGAGCTGAAGCGCCGGTTCACCCAGGAAGCGAAGACGGCGACGCGCCTGAAGCACCCAAACATCGGGGCCATCCTGGACTTTGCGCTCGACTCCGACGGCATGGCTTACATCGTCATGGAGTTCATCGACGGCGTAAACCTGACGGAGCTCCTGAGAGCCTCCGGACCGCCTGGCGTGCCGATGACGCTCGAGATCGCGCACCAGACCCTGCTCGCGCTCGGGTTTCTGCACCGGAAGAACGTCGTCCACCGGGACGTCGCGCCCGACAACCTAATGCTGACCCACGATGACGAAGGCCGGCCGCAAGTGAAGTTGATCGACCTCGGAATCGCGAAGCCGCTCGACACGACGATCAATCTGACGTCCACCGGCATCTTTCTCGGGAAGCTCAAGTACTCGTCCCCCGAGCAGCTCGGCGCGCTCGGAGAGGGAGAGACTCTCGACGGTCGGAGCGATCTCTACTCGCTCGGGGTTGCCCTGTACGAGCTCCTGACGGGACAGCTGCCCTTCCCCGGCGAATCGCCGCGGGAGCTCTTCGCCGCGCACCTCTTCAAGGATGCGCTCCCTTTCTCGGTGACCGATCCGGCGAACCGCGTTCCGGAGCCGGTTCGCGCCGTGATCTTGAAAGCGATGGAGAAGGAGCGCGCGCGCCGCTTCGCAAACGCGGAAGAGTTCGATCGCGAGATTATTTCGCTCCGGCACGAGCTCGCTTTTTCCGCCGATCCCGAGGCGACCCATCTCATCCTCGCAAAAGTCCGGGAATCGCGCGGGACTCCGCACGACGCCGTCACTCCGAGCGCGCAGGACCGGCTCGACCGGCACTTCCTCGCTCAGGGCACGCCGTCCCCCCGGGCCCAGCCCACCACGGCCGGCTCGCTCCCGCCGGCAGCTTCCGGAGATTGGGAGGAGACGCTCGCCTCCCCGATCAAGGAGGAGACCGGCCCCCGGCGTTCCCCGCTGCCGATCGCCGCGGTCGTCCTCGCGGCGGCGGCAGCCGTGATCGCGGCCCTCCTCGCGCTCCAGCGCCGGCCCGCGATTCCTCGCGGGAACGAAACCTCGCGTCCCCCCGGACCTGCCTCGACGGTGGTCGCGGCGCCGGCCGTCCTGCCGACCGCGACTGCCGAAGCGCCGACGGCTCTGCCGCCGACCCAAGTGCCGCGGCCGGAAAATACCGTCGCGCCTCCCGCCTCCGAGCGGGACGCTGGCCGGCTGCGCCGCGTCGCCGAAGATGCCCGCGGTCAGGCGAAGAGCGCACGCGGAGCCGCCGAACGCGTTCACGCTCCCGAGGTCGCGGGCGCCCTCTACGAGTCGGCGCGGAAGAAGGAAAAGGAAGGGCAGCGGCTTCTCGGCGACGGTCGCTACGAAGCGGCAGCGGCTTCTTTCGAGTACGCCGCCGCTCTGTTCCGGCAGGCGGAGAGCTGGTCCCGCACGGCGCCGCAGCGCCCCGCCGAGCGCGTCGCGGTCGTGCCGCCGACGCGAGAGCCGACGGTGACGCCCGCGTCCTCCCGTCTGCAGCCGGTCGCCGCCCCGACCGCCGCCGCCGAAGAGCCCAAACCGGCGCCGGCCCGGGTCGTCGAGCCGCCCGCTCGGAGCCGTTCCGAAGAGGACAGAGTGCGCGATGCCGTTGCGCTCTACGTCCAGGCGCAGAACGCGCTCGACGTCGCGCTCTACGCGCGCGTCTACCCGGACCTTTCGGGAGAACGGCGAAGGATG
>DASWDK010000344.1:0-11260 GCA_036395335.1 Thermoanaerobaculia bacterium | reverse complement strand
AGAAAGTCCGGCGATTCCTCCGGGTGACGCGGTGGCCTTTCGAGAGGTCACGGCCGGTTCAGACGCTCGAACCGGCGTGGCCCGATCCTTCTCAAAAGACGCCACTTCGGTCGACCTTATCTCGGCCCCAACGTGGCGCCGGGTTTGCTCGTCTCATCTTCCGGAGGCACTGTATGAAGAGGCTGACACTTGCACTCGGCCTGGTCGCGCTCGTCGTCACGGCGGCTCCACTCTCGGCCGCGCATGGGCGGCACGGAGCCGGCTTCCACGGCGGGTTTCGCGGCGGGCACCGCGGACCCTCCGGCTTCATTCGATATCGACCTTCATTCTGGGGCTGGGGTTACTGGTATGACCCCTGGTACGGGCCTTATTACCCCGGTTATTACGGATACGGCGGCTACGGCTATGGCGGCTACGGCTATGGTGGCTACGGCCGGTCGCGCGACTGGGCGATCGTAGACACCGACGTTTCGCCCGAGAGCGCGGGCGTCTACCTCGACGGTCAGTACATCGGTACGGCCGATGATTTCGACGGCTATCCGGACTACCTGTATCTCCGGCGCGGGCATTACAGTCTCGAGTTCCGCCTGGACGGCTACGAGACGAGGAAGATCGACGTGGACGCCCGACCGGGCGTGAAGATCGACGTCGACGACAAGCTCGCGAAAATTCCAGGCGCGCCGCGCTATGGCAGCTACGAGGAGTCAGCTCCTCCCGGCGGAGTCCGGCGCTTCTGGTCGAAGAGAGGAAATGTGGCCGAATCGATGACCGACGAGGATGAGATCTACGGGGAACCGCGGCAGCGCCCGCGCGACCTCGATCGATCCGAGAGGTACGCCGACGATCGCGACCGGGACCGCGAGGGGGAAATCGAAAGGGATGAAGAGCGCGCGCCCGCCGACGCGGGGTCGTGGCGCGAACGCGCCGAGGTGGAGCGCGAGGGTGCGTGGGTTCGCCTGACCGTCGAGCCTGCCGACGCGGCGATCTATCTGGATGACCGGTTCGTCGGGACGGCTTCGGAGCTCGATACGACGACCGGACTTTCGGTGTCTCCTGGAAAGCACACTCTCGTCGTCTCGCGGCCAGGATACCGGGATCACAAGGTTCAGATCGACCTGTCTCGCGGAAAGACCGAGAGATTGGATATCCGACTCGAGCGCTGAAGCGGGCGGGCGAGGACCCTCGACTTTCATCGACCTCGACTTTCATCGACCTCGACCTGGAGTGCGGCGACATTCGCGGGCGGACCGAAGAGGTTGGGTCTATACTGTGGCCACTCGAAGGAACTAAGGGGAGGCGTAAAGACCAGGCGGCGTCTGTCACGGTGGGTCACCCCACCTTCTGCCAGTTTCGGTAGCTCCCAGGTCCGCACTCTTCCCGAATCCTTCCGATCCCGTCGGGTCGGAGCGCCTCCCCGCTGTTCCTTCGAATCCCTTCGGGGATTTCTTGGCCTTTCGCTCGCGCGCTCAACCGTGGGGGTTTATCGCGGGGCGGACGTCGTGAGCCACAGCTCGAGCAGGACCTTCTCGAAATGCAGTCGCCGGTTTCCGCGGCGAGTGTCCGGCGGGTAATCGGCCGCGCTCCGCACCGCCTTCGTAAGTGCAGCCGAGCCGAGCCGCCGTCCGATCTCCGAGAGCGGCCCGGCGACGGCGCGATGCGAAACGAGCTCGGCGGAAACGCCGGCCGCCGCGAGCGCGGCATCGCCGAGGAGCTCTAAGAAAAGGGTCAGCTGGCTCGACTCGGCACGGCCGAGTCTCTCGGCGAGGAGCACCAGTGAAGAGAGCTTTCCCTCGAGAATCCCGGCGGTGAGAGCTTCCACCGCTTCCGACCGAAAGCGGCGTGCGTCCTCGAGCTGCTCACGCGCCGCCTCTTCATCGGTACTGCGAGCGAGGATCGCCAGGTCCGCCGCGTCTTCCGGCGTGAAGCCGCGCGCATGCCACGCTCGCTCCCGATCGTTGCGGGCGGCGGCGGCGACGGATACCGCCAGGCATCGCGAGCGGATCGTCGGGAGAAGCGATTCGGGTCGGGTGGTCGTCAGGATCCAGTGGAGCTGGGCGCCCGGCTCCTCCAGGGATTTCAGGAGCGCGTTCGCGGCCTCGAGACCGAGCAGCTCGGCACGGGAAATACGTACGACGCGTCTCGCACTCTCGTAAGGTTTTCCCGCGCCGAAAGCGATCGCCTCTCTCAGGCGATCCACCCGGATCTGAACGCCCTCCGGTGAGACGTTCAAGAGGTCGGGGTGGAAGGTGTGGAGCGCGCGCCGGCACGACTCGCAGGATCGATCCGGATCCTGGGCCGGGCAGAGCAGGAATGCGGCCAGGCGAAGCGACGTCTCTTCGAGCGCGCGCTCCGACGCTCCGTGGAGGAGAAGCGCTCCCGGAAAGCGCTCGCGATCCGCCGCGAGACGCTGCAGGATCGAGGGGGACGGTGCGGTGCTCAAACGCGAAACCTTTCCGAAACCGCGCCCCAGGTCTCCCGAAAGAGCGCGACGACCGGCTTCCGCGCATCGAGAACCCGAACGCGATCCGGCTCTCTCTTCGCGATGCGCAGGTAAGCCCGCCGGACTTCCTCGTGAAACTCGAGCTCGGCCTTCTCGAATCGGCCGACGGTGCCGCGCCCCCGGCGATGGGCTCGCACGAGCCCCTCGCGCGGTTCGAGATCGTAGAGAAGCGTGAGGTCGGGCACGAGTCCGTCCCGTGCGAGCTGGTCCACGCTTTGGACGAGGCGGCGGTCCAGGCGTCGGCCGACCTGCTGGTAGGCCTCGGTCGCGTCGGAGAAGCGATCGCAGAGAACGAAGAGTCCGCGCGCCAGCGCCGGACCGATGACCTCGAGGACGTGTTGGCGGCGGTCCGCTTCGAAGAGCAACCACTCCGTCACGGAGTCGAGCTCCCGGTGGGCCTTCTTCATGAGCACTCCGCGGAGGATCCGCCCGATTCGGGTGCCGCCCGGCTCGCGCGTGCCGAGAACCGCACGCCGTCTCCGGCGGAGGCGCGCGGCGGCGAGCTCCAGCTGAGTGGACTTGCCGGAGCCCTCGACCCCCTCGAAGGTGATGAACGGCATGAGTCGTCGAAGAATAAACGAGGAAGAGCGGACGTGTTCGAACGGCTCGGCTAACATTGCCTTCTTTTGAGCGTATCCGGTGAGATGAAGAGCCCAGCGGGTTTCGGCCGGTCCGCGCGAACGCTCTACCTCGCGATCGGGTTTGCGGGCCTGGCGCTGGCGGTCGCTTCGATTGCGGATATGTTCGCCCCGCGTCCGTACGACGGAATCGTTCCGGTGCCGTACAGCCGGGGCGGGATCGAGGTGCGCGCGTCCGTCGCTGGCGGGCCGGCGGACACCGCGGGAATCCACGCGGGCGACTGCGTGCTGGGCATCGGAAAACGTCTGGTCAACTCGACCTCCGACGCGTCGGCCGAGCTTCGGAAGCACGCGATCGGCGAGACCGTGTCTTATCTCTACCAGCGGGGACGCTGCGGCGGGGAAGTCAAGGCCGACATGCACACGGTGACGGTCCGTCTCTCGTCCGAACGTCTCGGGGGAACGACCTACCTCTACGCCGCGGCGCTCGGCTTCCTCTTTTTTTTCATCGGGTTCTTCGTCTTCAACCGGCGGCCGGAAGACCGCGCGGCGCGAATCTTCTTCCTCCTCTGCGTTCTTTTCCTGCTCTTCTTCGTCTGCCGGCTTCGGCCCGCTTCCTACTGGTGGATCGACCTCTTCGTCCAGAACACCGGGACGGTGTCCCTCTTCCTCCTCCCGGCGGTGTTCCTTCACTTCTTCCTGATCTTTCCGCGCCCCAAGGAGTTCACGTTCGCGAAGGCGGACGAGTGGACGGGAGAGCCGCCGCCGCGCTGGAAAGAGCGTCTGCAGGGGTTCCTCTCGGCGAGTCCGGGGCTCTTCTACTTTCTCTACTCGATTCCGCCGATCGTCTTTCTCTACGACGTCATGCGACAGCTCCGCGGGCATCGTGTCGCCATCCTCTCGGGAGCGCCGCTCTCCTCCTGGGTACTGCTCGGCGATTACCTGGTCCTCGGCCTGATCGCGCTCGCCCACTCCGCCTTCACGCTGGTGGACGCGCGCGAGCGAAGACAAGCTTTTCACGTCTTCATCGGCACGATCCTCGGAACCGCTCCTTTCGTTCTCTTCGGGATCATTCTTCCGTCGGCGTTCAACATCGAGGACTACGTCTTCTACGGCATCGTCCCGATGATCTTCATTCCGTTGACGTTTGCCTACGCGATCGTGCGGTTCCAGATGCTGAACGTGCGCGTGATCGTGCGGCGTACGTTTCTATACGCCGCAACGACGGCAATTCTGCTCGGCCTCTACGCGCTCGCGGTCGCGATGGCTAACGTCATCTTCGCGGAGTCGAGGCTGTCTTCTTCGCCGCTCTTCAACTTCGGATTCTTTCTCGTCGGCATCTCGCTCTTCGAGGTCCTTCGCCGGAAATTGCAGACGCCGCTCGACAAGCTCTTTTTCCGCGAGAAGTTCGACTATCAGAATGCGCTTCTCGAGATGAGCGAGGCGATCACCGGCGAGCTCGACCTCGGCCGGATCGCGGATTTCCTGACGGGTCGCGTGGCGGCGACGATGCGGCTCGAGAAGGCTTCGGTGTGGCTCCGAGACGAACGCGGCTGGCTGGAGCGCCGCGGCCGCCGCGAGGACCGGCTTTCTCCCTCGGCGGAGGTCCGCCGGCTCCTGCGCGCCGAGGGAAGGCCCGCCGTGCCGGAGGACCTCCGCGAACGGCTCTCGGACGCAGAGAGCGTCGTGTTCTGCGACGGTGTCGTCGCCGAGGGGTTCCGTCTGCTCGTCCCGCTCGCCTACCGAGAACGGTTGATGGGAATCCTCGCGCTCAAGGAGAAGCTCTCCGGGGAGCGTTTCGATCGGGACGACCAGACGTTGCTCTCGACCTTGGCGAACCAGGCCGCCCTCGCGATCGAGACCGCGATCCTCCACGACGAGATGACCCGCCAGGCGGAACTGCGGCGCGACCTCGAGATCGCGCGGGACATCCAGACGAGCCTTCTGCCGCGCTCGCTTCCGGTGGTCGCGGGATTCTCCTTTCTCGGCGGCAGCCTTCCGGCGAAAGTCGTGGGCGGAGACTTCTACGATTTCATTTCGTTCGACGATCGCCGGCTCGGCGTGGTGATCGGCGACGTGTCCGGCAAGTCCGTACCCGCTTCGCTCCTGATGGTGGCATCCAAGGAGATCGTCTACTCGCGCGCGCTCACCACGCGCGATCCGGGACGGCTCTTCCAGGAGTCGAACCGCCGCATCTACTCGATCAAGCGGCGCATGTTCGTGTCGCTCGGCTACTTCCTCCTCGACCCGGACGCCATGAGCCTCCGGTACGCCATCGGGGGTCAGCCCCTTCCGATGATCTTCCGGACGGGAGACGGCGGCCCGCGGTTCCTGGATCCGCCGAAGGAGCGGCTGCCGCTCGGAGCCTTGAAGGAGGTGCCCTACGACACCCGTGAGATCTATCTGAAGCGGGGAGATCTGCTCTTCTTCTACACGGACGGTTTCACCGAGGCCATGGACGAGGAGATGAACCCGTTCGGAGAGGAGCGGATCATGGAATCTCTGTCCTCTCGACGCGAAGCGCCGCTCGACGAGATCGCCCGCGGCCTTCTCTCGGACATCCGAAGCTACGTCGGCGGGGCCGAGCAGTACGACGACATGACCTTCCTTTTCATGAGGGTGGAGTGACGCCCGCTGGTCGCCCGCTTTCGGCCCGGAGAAGCCGGCCCCGGTCCGTCGGTTCGTGGAAGCCGGCCCTCCCTGCCAAGTCACTGGTCTCGAGCGGGTTGGAAGGGTTTTGGGCGGCTCGATCGGCCGAAACTCTCGGCGCGGACCGCCGTATCATCGGTGTGCGATGACGAAGCGCCGCCTCGTTTCCTTGTTCGGCATCCTCTTGGTCGCCGCCGCCGGGGTGGCCGCCGCCCTGTATCTGTCGAATCGGCGGGAAGTCACGACATCCTCCGACGAAGCCTACCGGGTCTACCGGGAGGCGACGGAGAACGAGCGGCGGTTCTACACCAAGGAAGCCCGCGTGGGCTTCGCGCGCGCGCTCGAGCTCGATCCCGATTTCGCCATGGCGATGCTCGGTCTCGCGCGCATGTCGGAGCGGGAACAGGGGCTCTCCCTCGTCCGGAGGGCGGCGCGCCTGAAGAGCCGGCTCACCGACCGGGAGCGCCGCTACATCGACTTGCATCTCGCGATCTACGAGAAGGGCCCGGAGGAGCGGCAGAAGATCGCGCACGAAATTCTCGAGCGATATCCGGATGACTTCCGGGCGACCACGATGGTCGCGATGTACGAGGCCTCGAAGGGCCGGAATGAAGAGGCCGTCAAGGTCTTCACGAAGCTACTCGAGGCGGACCCCAACAGCGCCGACGCCTACAACATGATCGGCTACCACTACGGCTATCGCGGCGACTACGAGAAGGCAATCGAAAACCTCAAGAAGTACCAGTTCATGGCTCCCGATCAGGCCAACCCGCACGACAGCATCGGAGAGATCCAGGCCTATTCCGGCCACTACGACGAGGCGATCTCCAACCTGAACCACGCTCTCAAGATCAAGCCGGACTTCGCTCCCGCTTACGACCATCTCGGGATCGCTTACGAGGGCAAGGGCGATTACTCGAAGGCCTTCGAAAGCTATGTCAAGGCGTCCCAGCTCGTTCCGCCCGACTCCGAGAAAGGGTATTTTCTCGTCCGGGCTCTGCGCACCACGCTCCTTTCGGGAGACGTCGCTGCGGCACGGACCCTCCTGCCCGGATTCGAGAAGCTCCCGAAGGACGAGCACACCGAGATCGGACGGCCTCTCGTTCTCGCCGCCTACGACCTCCTGGAAGGGCATCCGGCGGACGCCGAGAAGCGTCTCGCGGAAGTGAAACCCCGAGCGGACGAATATCTCCGCAAAATGGCGAAACGAGCGGACTACAAGCCCTACTGGTCCGACTGGAACTGGGTCATGGTCCGCACGAAGCTCGCGCTCGGAAAAGAGCAGGAGGCGATCCCGCTCCTCCAGGAAATGATCAATCCGCCCAACGGATGGCAGCGTTTCGAGGGTCGGCTGATGGTGTACGAGGCGAGAGCACAACTGGCGGCAGTACTCGCGAAGAATCGCGAGCTCGACCGAGCGGAGAAGCTCCTGGAGGAAAACCACAAATGGAACCCGACGTGGGCCCCGACCCGCCCGGCGGAGCAGAGGGTCGCGCAGCTTCGGCGCGAGAGGGTGCTCGCCTCGGCGAAGTAATGGACCGGGCGACCTCGCCTTTCGAGACACAGCACAAGCTCCTTCTCCTCGAAACCCTCTATGACGCCGGGCTCTCGCTCGGCTCGCTGCCGAGCGAGGATGCGCTGGTGGAGGACGTCCTCGGTCGTGCCGTCGGAGTTCTCGATGCTTCCCGCGGCTATCTGGCCACCTTCGGCGACGGAGGGGCGCGAACGGTGGAAGCTCGGGTCGGATTTCCGCGGCGCCAGCCGGAGTCTGTCGTCGCCGAGGACGACTTCCTGCGCGACGTCATGCGCTCGCCGAGCGCCTTGTCCCGCGAGCGATTCCGGTTCCTGCGCACGCCCGTCTCGGCGGCGGTCGGCGTCGCGATCCGCGCCGGAGGGCGGACCGTCGGAGCGCTCGTGCTCGCAGACAAGGAGCAGCGCCGCGGAGGACGCGTTTCCTTCGATGAAGACGACGCCCGGTTCCTGACTTCGCTCGCGGGCCTCTCCGGAATGGCGATCGAGAACCGCCGCCATCTCGAGAGATTGACGCGCGAGCGCGAGCGCCTTGAGGAGGAGAACCGCCGGCTGCTGGACGAGACCGGGCGCTCCGCGGCGGGACGACTCTTCATCGGCGACTCGCCAGCAGCGAAGCGGGTGCTCGACCTCGTCGGCCGCGTCGCGAATTCCCGCATTTCCGTTCTCCTGACGGGAGAGAGCGGCACGGGCAAAGAGCTCGTCGCCCGGATGATCCACGCGCGCAGCGACCGGGTGGAAAAGCCGTTCGTTCCGATCAACTGCGCCGCGCTCCCGGAGCCGCTGCTCGAGTCCGAGCTCTTCGGGATCGAGCGCGGGGTCGCGACGGGCGTCGAGGCGAGGCTGGGGAAGTTCGAGGTCGCCAACGGCGGAACGCTGTTCTTGGACGAGATCGGCGACATGCCCCTTCCCCTTCAGGCCAAGCTGCTCCGCGTCCTCCAGGAACGCGAAATCGAGCGCGTTGGCGGGCGGCGCCGCATCCCGATCGACGTGCGCGTCCTCGCCGCGACGCACGCGCGACTGCTCGAGCGGATCTCCCGGGGGGAATTCCGGGAGGACCTCTACTACCGGCTCCGAGTGGTCGAGATCCCGCTCCCGCCTCTGAGAGAGAGGCGGGAAGACATCCCGAAACTGGTGCGCCACTTCCTCGAGCGTTTTGCGGCGCGCGACAGCCGCGAGGTGCCCCACGTGGACCGCGATGCGTTCGCGTCCCTTCTCGCCCACGATTACCCGGGCAACATTCGAGAGCTCGAGAACGTGCTCGAAGGCGCCGCCGCGCTCTCTCAGGCCGGCGTGATCCACCGGGAGGATCTCCAGTGGCTTCCCTCCCTCGGCTCCGGACCCGGCAAGGTCGTATTCGACGGCGACACCGCGCCGGCCAACCTTCGCGATCTGGAGGAACTTCACGTTCAGAGGGTTCTGAAGCTGGCGGGGGGGAACAAGAGCCGGGCCGCACGTCTTCTCGGGATCAGCCGACGCACTCTCTATCGGAAGAAATACCTCGGTCGGTAGGCGGGGATTATGTGACAAGGAGTCACTGTATATTCCTGTCGCACCCATCCGATAAGCTCCGGTCTGTCTGATACTTGGAAGCATAAGTCCGAGATCCTCGGATCGGTTTGCGCCGGCCCGTCACACTCTCTTTCCCACCGGTTCGGCAGGTCTTACCTCAGCAAGTCACGCCGTTGGAGTGACTTGGATCCAGTCGGCGGGTTTCCTGCGAATGGCAGATCCCTTGCGCTCTGTCCCGATGGTCGCCGTGAGAAACGCAGTCGCAATCGCCCGCGAACGCTTCGACGCCTCCGCTCTTCTGTGGGCGGCGCTCGCCGGAGAGTTCCTTGCGGCGATCTCCCTTCTCACGTCCGGGAGGGTCCCGCCGGGTCTTCTGCGTTCGCTTCAGCTGTTTCTTCGCTTTTAGCGTTCCCATGAACCGGTTGGGATCCTCCGAGGCCCTCGGGTCGAGGGTCGCCCGTGACACGCGGGCGCGCTTCCGCGGTGTTTTCGCCGAGAGGGTATCCTCCCGGCGAAGGAGAGACGCCGCGAGCCGGAAACAGAACTGATGGCGCAACATGGACCGGCACCGACCGAGCCCGCGACCGCCGGAGCACCGGAGGTCTCGCTGACGATTCCCGTGGCGCCGGAAATGGAGATCGTGGCGACGGCTCAGGCGGACGCGCTCGGTGAGTACATGGACATGCCCCGCGACAAGATCGACGAGGTCAAGCTCGCGCTCGTCGAGGCCTGCATCAACGCGTTCGAGCACGCGCACACCGAGGATAACCAGGTCCACATCACGTTCCGTGTCGGAGGCTCCACCGGCGATTGGCTGGAGATCGAGGTTCGCGACCGGGGTCGGGGCTTCGACGCGGAGGGGGTAGAGTCGCCGAGCCCGCAGAAGACGTTCGAGGAGAGGCGGCGCCGCGGATGGGGCCTCCACATCATCAAGAGCTTGATGGACGAGGTGGAGATCGCGTCCGGAGATTGGGGGACCCGAATTCTCATGAGGAAGTACAAGTGAGCGAAACCTGCAAGGTCTCGGTCGAGAGGCGGGGGGACGTGGCCGTTTTCTGGACCGATGGCTACATCAACAACCAGGGGGGAGAAGAGATCGCGCGAGAGGCTTACTCCGAGCTGGATCGCGGCGCGAGGGCGCTCGTGATGAACCTGGAGAAGACGCGCATCGTCAACTCGATCGGCATCTCGATCCTGATCGAGGTCTTGGAAAAGGTGATGGAGCGCAAGGCGGTCCTCGCGTTCTGCGGGTTGACGCCCACGATCGACAAGACTTTCCGCATCATGGGGCTCGCGCAGTACGCCGCGATCTACCCGACCGAGAACGAAGCCCTCCGGGCGGTCAGCGCTCCCGCCTGACCATCGGGACAGCCGGATGCCGAGCTGGCCAACTCGTCCCGGGGGCGTGAGCGAGACTTCCGTTCGCGCACCCGGTCAGATCGACGAGCTCGCGAAGGCGTTCGCCCTCCTCCGCCGAGAGACCGAGAAGCCGCTCCCCGCCCGAATCGCCGAAGCGGCGCTCGCGGTCGCGGGGGCGCGCCGCGCGGCCGTGTATCTTCGCGATGGGGACCGCTGGCTCCTCGCTTTCGACTCGGCGGAAGACTCGGCTCCGATCGAGCCCCCGCCGTCGTTTCCCGAGGCGGCCGCGTTTGACGCCGGTCTCCTCTGGGTGCCGCTCGACGCGGAGGGAGAGATCCACGGCTGCCTCGCTCTCGAAGGACTGGATCACGATGAGCCCGAGGAGCTGGCCGCGGCGCTCGGGCTCATCTTCGGCTCGGTCCTCGCGGCGAGCCGGCTCTCCCGGCTGGTCAAAGACGCGGAGTTCGAGATCAAGGCGCGCCTCCTCGAGCTCGAGTCCCTCTACGATCTGGGCCTCTCGCTCGCCGGACAGCTCGATCTGTCCGCCCTGGCCGACGAAGTCCTCTACCGGTCGATCTCCTTGACCGATGCCCGGAAGGGAACTCTCATCGTCTTCGGCGAGCGCGGCGCCGCGCCTCTCGCGAGGAGCGTCGGAGGCGATCTGTTGCCGCCGCAGGCGGTCTGGTCATGGGATCTCCCGGCCGGAGAGGTCGCGATCAACAACGATGCGGCGCACGTTCCGACTGCCGGAGTGCTTCTTGCCGACTGCGAGAAGTGCCTCGCGGTCTCGATCGCCGTCCCTGGACGGCGACTCGGCGTCCTCGCGGTCGCCGATAAAGAGTCCCGCGACAGCCGAATTCTCGACTTCACTCCCGGCGACGCGCGTCTCCTCTCGCTGTTCGCCAACCAGGCGGCTGCGGCGATCGAGACGACGCGCCTGCACCGCGAGGCGATCGAGAAGGAGCGCATCGAGCGCGAGCTCGAGCTCGCGGCTGCGATCCAGCGGCAGCTTCTCCCGCGAGAGCTCCCGCGCATTTCCGGAGTCGAGCTCGCCGGCTCGACGCTGCCGACCCGCCAGGTCGGAGGGGACTACTTCGACCTCTTTCCGCTCTCCGGCGGGCGGCTGGGGTTC
>DASWDK010000343.1:0-2710 GCA_036395335.1 Thermoanaerobaculia bacterium | reverse complement strand
TGAGGTTCTTCGCGTGCTCCGAGGACTTGTCACACGACCCGCCGGATACTCCCCTGCCCGAGGCGGTCGCGACAGGCGCCGAGCCTTTCCTGGTCCTGGGGGCCATCGCCGGCGGTTAGTACGTCGCTCGCGCTAGCGCGGGATCTGCTCCTTTCGGCGCACCGCCGAGCGACTCGGCCGGATGCGGCCTCGATCGCTCGCCTGATCCCGCGCTGCGCGCCGCGACCGGGGCTGGGAAGACGATTACCCGGACAGACTGCTAGGCATAACCGTTTGGGAGAGGACCGATGACTCGACCTGCCCGGAGAGGAGCGGCCCAGCAGCAAGCCTTAGTATCCTGAGTCGTAAGTTCGCGGACAAAGTCCAACCTGGCATCCCTTCGCTCCTCGCTGTCATCCCTTCGCCCGCTCCCTGTCATCCTGAGCGCAGCGAAGGATCTGCTTTCGTGACTCCGATCTGGGAGCAGATCCCTCGTCGCTGCGCTCGCGCCGTCGCCATAGCGGCTTTGGCGCGTCGGCGACCTCGGGATGACAGGATGGGAGGCCGCCAGCACTCCCAGTCGCGAGCCGTTTACAGCGGCTGCCGCGGCTGCGATTCCCGGGTGCACGCGGCGGCGCGCTCCAAGAGCAGCTTGCGCTCGCGCCCGTTTCGCGTGAGCGAGGCCGCGCGCTCGAACTCCTCACGGGCCTCGGTGAGGCGGCCAAGCCTGGCGAGGAGATCGCCGCGCACGGCCGGCAGCAGGTGGTAGCTCCTGAGGGACGGCTCCGAGGTCAGCGCATCGGCGAGCTCGAGGCCCGCCGCCGGACCGAACGCCATACCGAGCGCAACCGCGCGGTTCAGCTCCACCACGGGTGACGGCGCGAGCCGGGCGAGCGCGCCGTAGAGAGCCGCGATGCGCCCCCAGTCCGTCTCCGCAGGGGTCCGCGCGCGGGCGTGACAGGCGGCGATCGCGGCCTGCAGCGCGTAGGGACCGAGGGCGCCGCCGAGAGCCTCCGCGCGCTCGAGAGCCGCGAGACCGCGGCGGACGAGAACGTGATCCCAGCGCGCGCGGTCCTGATCGAGGAGAAGGACGGGCTCTCCCGACGAGCCAATCCGCGCCCTCAGCCGTGACGCCTGGATTTCCATCAGCGCGACGAGCCCGTGGACCTCAGGCTCCTTTGGAACGAGCTCGGCCAGGATGCGGCCGAGACGCAGCGCATCCTCGCAGAGCCCGGGCCGCGTCCAGTCGTCCCCGGAGGTCGCCGCGTAGCCCTCGTTGAAGATCAAGTACACGACCTCGAGCACCGACGACAGGCGGGTCGCGAGCTCGGCCCCACGGGGAACCTCGAAGGGAACCCGTGCCTCGGCGAGGGTGCGCTTGGCCCGGACGATGCGCTGGGCGATGGTTGACTCCGGGACGAGAAAGGCGCGCGCGATCTCCTCGGTCGTCAGACCTCCGAGCAAGCGCAAAGTGAGCGCAACGCGCGCCTCAGTCGAGAGAACCGGATGACACGATATGAAGACGAGGCGCAGGAGGTCGTCGCCGACGTCCTCGTCGATCGCGGCGTCGAGATCCGGCGCGGCTGTCTCCTGCCGGTCCGCGAGCTCGCGGCCGAGCTCTTCGTGCTTGCGCTCGAGCCGCTTCTCTCGGCGCAGCCGGTCGATCGCGCGATTCTTCGCGGTGGCCATGAGCCAGGCGCCTGGGTTGTCCGGGACGCCTGACTCCGGCCAGCGCTCGAGCGCGGCGACGAGAGCGTCCTGCGCGAACTCCTCGGCAAGACCGACGTCGCGGACGATCCGCACCAGCCCCGCGATGAGCCTGGCCGACTCGATCCTCCAGACCGCGTCGATCGCGCGGCGGCTATCCTCAGCCCTCACGGCTGCCGATCACGGAGAGGAACTGTCTCACGGGCCCCGTCATGGCACCAATGCTGCACCTCCGGGCCTCGTGGCTAGCGGCCTGATCCAGACGAGCCCGAAAAGAAATCCGACGCTGGGTGTCGATCTCGACGACCCTCGCTCGTCGTGATTGTAGAGGCGGGGTTTTCGCCCGGTCGAGGCCGCCCGGGGCCCCGGCTCCACACCAAAAGGAGGGACGAACGATGCGGTTCATGGTGATCGTCAAGGCCGACAAGCAGTCGGAGACGGGAGTCCTCCCGAGCGAGGAGATCCTCACCCGGATGGGAAAGTTCAACGAGGAGCTGGTGAAGGCGGGCGTCATGCTCGCGGGCGAAGGGCTCCACCCGAGCTCAAAAGGGGCGCGGGTCCGGTTCTCGGGAGGGAAACGCACCGTGATCGACGGGCCCTTCACGGAGGCCAAGGAGCTCGTCGCCGGGTTCTGGCTCTGGCAGGTGAAGTCGAAGGAGGAGGCGATCGAGTGGTTGAAGCGCGCCCCGTTCGAAGACACCGAAGTGGAGATCCGCCAGGTCTACGAGACGGAGGAATTCGCGCCGAGCGATCCGACGGGCAAGATTCGGGAATCGGAGGAGCGCCTGCGCCAGCAGGTGGCCGCCAAGCGGTAGTCGTCGCTCGTCCCGCCGCGTTGTGGGAAGGGGTTCCAGAGCGTGCGTCGCCACGCTCATCGTGAGGAGGATACCGACATGCAGATCACCACGTTCCTGACGTTCAACGATCAAGCCGAAGAAGCGATCAACTTCTATACCTCGATTTTCAAGGACTCGAAGATCCTCAACACGACGCGCTATGGGGACGCCGGACCCGGCCCCAAGGG
>DASWDK010000342.1:0-8057 GCA_036395335.1 Thermoanaerobaculia bacterium | reverse complement strand
AGGCGGGCATGGCTTCCCGAGACACGCGGATCGTCGATGACGAAGTCGTTGGCGGCCGGGTCGCGCCCCGCCTGCCGGGTCTCCCCGTCGTGGAGAATGTAGTGGCGAGACGCGCCGCGGGCCGGATAGAGCGTCAGCTTCGCGGCCACCGGGGGAGTCTACTCCCGGGAGCTGAGTTCAGCCTTTTGCGGCGCTCCGCCTCAGGGCGTCAGGTTCGACTTGAACGCGAGGCTGAACTTCAGCGTCTCGGCCGCGGAGCGCAGGAGGCCGGCGACGTTGACCGGGCCGCCGTTGGCGCGCCACACGTTGGGGATCGCCACGCCGCTCTGTTTCTTGACCTCGTCGCCGAAGGCAGTCACGCCGTCGATCGCGGCGGCGAGAGACTTCGCGTCGTAGGCGGACCGGGCCTGCGAGAGCCGCTGCTGGAGGTCGGCCGCCACCGCGGGGTCGACCGCGGCCGCATTCGAGGAGAGCGTGCTCTGGAGAGCATCGAACTTCCCGCCGATGACCGTGTCGATGACCCTCGCATCGGCGACGATCGCGAACTCGGAGAAACCGGGACCCGAGCCGCCGGCCCTCACGCTGCCCGCCTGGAGAAACCCCGTCATGTCCTGGAAGGCTCCCCCGGATGGCGCGCGGTAGAGCCGCAGGGGGGAGTTCGCCGCAAGCGTCAGGTTGTTCGTGTGGAGCGACAGCTTGTACACGCCCTCGAACGACAGCGCGCTCGAAGACGAGGGATCGATCCGCACGACGACCGGGAACGCGACAGGGATCGAAACGGCCAGGTCCGGCAGACGGCCAGCGAATCCGATGTCTTTCGGGTTGATGAGAGTCGCGGACAGGACGAGGGCCGACGGATTCAGACCGATGACTTTTTCGAACGTGATCGTGAGGTCGGCCGCGACTCCGCCTGCGAGCTCGATCCTGGCCGTCAGCTCATTGCCGGAGATCGTCGGGACGAGGGCCGTCTGGCCGTATCCCGGCACCGAGCTGGCGGACAGAAGGAGAACCGAGAGGAGAAGCGTCCAGAGTTGCCTTCTCATGAATTCCCTCCCGTGGCATTGCGGACTCGAGTATGCACGTGGCGTTCCACCGAAGTCGCCTCGTGATCGTCGACACATCGACTTTCGTCGACCCCCACCCCCCGCACCATCCGGGCGTGCAAAAGAAAAAGGGGGGCGAACCCCCCTTCCGAGCAGCACGAGGCCGGCGATCCGGCCGGCAGCGCGATCCGGTTAGTACCGGTCGCGGCCCGGGCGTCCCCCGCCGCCGCCGGTCTTCGGCCGCGCCTCGTTGACCGTCAGCGCCCGTCCGCCGTATTCCTGGCCGGACAACGCCTGGATGGCGTTGCGCGCCTCGGAGTCGTTGCCGAACTCCACGAAGCCGAAGCCTTTCGAGCGGCCGGTCTCGCGGTCCGTGATGACGGCGACCGAGTCGACGCTTCCGTACTGGGAGAAAAGATTGCGGAGGTCATCCTCCGTCGTGTTGTAGGGGAGATTACCAACATAGAGCTTCATCGAAACGAAATCCTGTCCCGGCGTTCATTAAATCGACTCACCGACGCGCCGCTCGACGGTGCCCGACCTCCCCGTGGATCGTCGGACTTCGTCGAGCGCGAAACTGCGTGCGGAAGGCGAGCGAGTACGGGAAGAGACGAAGGATATCAGCTTGAGCCCCGAAAGCAAGCATCCCGATCCGACTCCCGTCAGGCAGAGGGGCGGGTCAGGTCCTCGAGCGCCCGGGCGACGAACCGCGAAGTCACCTGCTTTCGCCAGAAGAAGGAGAAGTCCGTGTTGTCCATCGGCCGCGACGGCCCCGCCGCGGCGGCCGCGGCGGCCTCGATCGACTCCCGATCCAGCCGCCGGCCGTCGAGCACGGCCTCGGCCGACGAAAGCCGCAGCGGCGCCGAAGCAACCCCTCCCAGAACGAGACGGGCCGCCGCGACCCTCTCGCCGTCCAACCAGACGGCCGCGCCGACCGAGAGCACCGGGAAGTCGAACGCGCCGCGGCGGCGCAGCTTCCGGTAGCTCGCGCGCCAGCCGTTCGGCTTCGGGAGAATCACGGTGGTCAGGAGCTCGTCCGGTCTCTTCCGGAGGTAGTCGATTCCGTCGTTCTCGTACAGGTCCTCGACGGCGACTTCCCGTTCGCCGTCTCGTGAGGCGAGGACGGCCCGCGCGCTCATCGCGATCAGGACCGGAACCGTGTCGGCGGATTGGACCGCGAGACATTTCGGGGAGCCGGGCGCGACCCAGCAGATCGTGCCGTCCTTCTTCATGCAGAAGTCGATCGCTTTTCTCCACTCGTAGTTCTGGTCGTAGTAGTTGCAGCGCGTGTCGAGGAGGAGATTGCCGCCGATTGTTCCCATGTTGCGCAGTGGCGGCGTCGAGATCTCGGACACGGCGTGCGCGAGCCCCGGATACCGGGACCGCACGCGCGGGTCGTTCTCGACTTCCGAGAGCTGGAGCCCGGCGCCCAGGACGAGGCGTCCTTCTCGCTCTTCGAATCGCCTGAGGTCATCGATCCGCGACAAGCCAACGACCACTTTCGGCGTCTGCTGACGCCGCTTCATGTTTGGATAGAGGTCCGTGCCTCCGGCGACGTAGGCGCCGTCGGGGCCGGCATCGACACGGATCGCGATCGCCTCCGCGATCGTGCGCGGCGCGTAGTAACGGAATTTCGGCAGGCGCATCATCGGGATGCAGTCTCCGGGCTCTCGTTTTTAGAATTCTCAGCCGCTGGTCGCGAAGCGACCGCCGCGGCGCCAGCTCTTCCGTCGCCCCCTTCCTCCGGCGTCAACACGCGCATCGGCGGCGGATAGGGGACGTCGGGAAAGCTCGTCGGTCCGACGCGCGCGGTCTTTCCCGCAGCCGCCAGCTTCAGCGCCGCCAGGACCTTCTCCGGCGTTGCCGGGATCTCGTCCACGCGAACGCCGACGGCGTCGAAAAGAGAGTTCGCGACCGCGGGCGGAATGGGCAGGAGCGGCCCCTGTCCCACTTCTTTCGCGCCGAAGGGGCCGTTGCGATCCGGGTCCTCGACGAGGAAGGTGACGACCTCGCTCATCTCCTTCGTCGTCGGGCTCTTGTATTCGAGAAGCGACGGGAACTTGTGGACGACGTTGCCGTTGACGTCCGACCGATACGCCATCTCCTCCATCATCGCCTCGCCCAGCCCCATGTAGACCGAGCCCTCGACCTGTCCGACCACGAGAACCGGATTGATGCACTTGCCCACGTCGTGCGCGATCCAGACTTTCGGAACCGTGTAGATCCCGGTCTCCGGATCCACGTCGACCTCGACGACCGCGGCGGAGTAGGAATAGGCCGGCGAGGGACCGACTCCGGCGCCGCGATACCGTCCCGGCGAAGGCGGCGGCGTGTACGAGCCGACCGTGCCGATCGTCCCGAACTTCGACTCCGCGAGGACGACGGCGTCCGCGAAGGACATCCCGTTGTCCGGGTCCTCGACGTCGAAAACCCGTCGGTCCGCGAGCACCACGCGCGCCTTCCGAATCGCGAGTTTCGCCGCCGCCGCTTCGACGAGGAGCTCGCGCGCGCGCTCCGCCGCCTGGAGCGCCGCGTTCCCCGTCATGAGCGTCACACGCGAGGAGTAGGAGCCGAGGTCGACCGGAGTCAGGTCGGTATCGGCGGTCACGACTCGGATGTCGAACGGATCGATCCCCAGGACCTCCGCGACGACATACGCGAGAACCGAGTCGCTCCCCTGCCCGATGTCGATCGAGCCGCAGAACACCGTCACGCCGCCGGAGCGGTCGAGCTTCAGCTGCACCCCCGACTGGGGCATCGAGTTCCAGTAGATCGGGAGACCGGCGCCGGAGATATAGGAGGAACAGGCGAGTCCCAGCCCGCGCCCGACCGGCAGCCTGCCGCGCCGCTCGCGCCAGCCCGAAGCTTCGATGACCTTGTCGATGCAGGCTCCGAGACCCATCGAGCCGACCCGGAGGAAGTTCGCGGTGACCGAATCCGGAGGAACGAGATGGGACTTGCGCATCTCCGCGGGATCGAGGCCGAGATCGCAAGCGATCTTGTCCAGATGGACTTCGAGCGCGTAGCGCGGCTGCGGCGTCCCGTGACCGCGCTTGGGGCCGCAGGGAGGCTTGTTGGTGAAGACGCGCGCGCCGTCGAAGCGGTACGCGGGCACACGGTACGTCACCGTCTGGAGCGCTCCCGTGTAGTACGTCGAGGCGACTCCGTAAGAGCCGTAGCCGCCGCCATCCAGGACGGATTGGAAGTGCATCGCGGTGATCGCTCCGTCTCTCTTCACGCCGGTCTTGACCCGCATGAGCGTCGGGTGCCGGCCGCGGTGGCAGTAGAAGACTTCCTCGCGGGTCAGACAGATCTTCACGGGGCGTCCCGTGACGCGCGAGAGGTGCGCGACCACGATCTCGTGGTTGAAGGGATCGGACTTGCCGCCGAAGCCGCCGCCGTTGGGCGTCGCGATGACCCGGATCCGCGCCGCCGGCAGGCCGAGCACCTTCGCGAGAGCGCGGTGGACGTAATGCGGCGTCTGCGTGGCCGACCAGACGGTCAACTTGCCGTCCGGGCCGAAGTCGGCGACCGCGGCGTGCTGCTCGAGCGGGAGATGCGTCGACCCCTCGTAAAAGAAGAGATCGTCGTAGACCCGGTCGGCGCGGGCGAACCCTTTCGCGGTGTCGCCGAACTCCATCGAGACGAGCTTGTGGAAGTTGCCGCCGTCGCCGTAGTCGTGGATTCGCGGCTCGGCGCGAGCGATCGCGTCGTCGATGGAGCCGAAAGGAGCGAGAGGCTCGTACTCCACCTCGAAGGCGTCGAGAGCGTCGAACGCCGCATCCTCGTCGATCGCCGCCACGGCGGCGATCGGATCTCCGACGTAGCGGACCCGATCGATCGCGAGCGCGTGCTCGTCTTGGGACACCGGCAGGATCCCGAAGGAAACCGGTAGATCGCGTCCCGTGGCGACCGCGACGACGCCGGGCATCGCGAGCGCGTGGCCCGCATCGACACGGAGAAGCCGCGCATGCGCGACTTTGGAGCGCAGCAGCTTGCAATGGAGCATGCGCGGCAAGAAGAGGTCGTCGGCGAACTTCGTCTGGCCCGTCACCTTCGCGGCGGCGTCGATCTTGGCGTATGGCCGGCCGACCACGCGGGTTCGGGCTTTCATCTCACCACCGGCAGGAGGCCCGATTCGTCGTAATCCGTCCCGTACAGAGTCTCGCGGCGCGGCTGGAGCTCCTCGCCCCGCATCCACGCCGCGGCCAGCTCGACTGCCTCGAAGATCTTGATGTAGCCGGTGCACCGGCAGAGGTTCCCGGCGAGCGCTTCCTTGATCTCGTCCAACGTCGGTTTCGCGTTCCCGTCGAGGAGAGCCTTCGCTGTCAAAAGGATTCCGGGCGTGCAGTACCCGCACTGCGCCGCGCCCAGGTCGGCGAAAGCCTTTTGCAGGGGGTGCAGGGAGGGTCCCGCAGCCATCCCTTCGACCGTCTCGATCCGTCTCTCGGCGCATTCGAGGCCGAGGTAGAGACAGGAGAGGACCGGCCTTCCGTCGACGAGCACCGCGCAAGTTCCGCACTCGCCGAGCTCGCAGCCGTGCTTCGTGCCGGTCAGCGCCAGGTCTTCCCGCAGCACCTCGAGAAGCGTCTTGTGCGGGGCGAACGCGGCCTCGATCGGCTCCCCGTTGACGTGGAAGCCGACGTGAACTTTGCTCCGCTCGGGAGGCGCAGAATTTTCGCCGTGCTCCATTTCCGAGACAGTCTAAACCTCTTGTTTGGAGAGAGAAAGCCGGCAAATGCTGACCGACCGGTCAGACGAAGAGAAGACGAGCTCTTAAGTCCTGGCGAGAGGCTACTTTGGACCCTGGACCTTCGACTTCGGAATTTCCCCGGCCACTTTCTCCCTTGCAATCCAAGCGTCGATCCGCTTCTCGAGGACGTCGAGCGGCAGCGCGCCAGCCGAGAGAACCGCGTCGTGAAACCTGCGGATCTCGAACCGCTCGCCGAGCTCGCGCCTGGCCCGCGCTCGGAGCTCTTTCAATTTCAGCTCCCCCGTCTTGTACGCGAGCGCCTGACCCGGCCAAACGATGTAGCGGTCGATCTCGACGGCGATGTCGTGCTCGGTCTTCGCCGTGTTCGCCTTCATGTAGTCGATCGAGCGCTGCCGGTCCCACTGGAACGCGTGCATACCGGTATCGACCACGAGCCGCACCGCGCGCCACATCTCGTAGGTGAGTTGCCCGAACTTCGAGTACGGATCGGTGTAGAAGCCCATCTCGTCGCCGAGACTCTCCGCATACAGGCCCCATCCCTCGACGAACGCGGTGAAGGCGTCGTGCCGACGGAACTTCGGCACCCCTGTGAGCTCCTGCGCCAGCGCGATCTGGAGATGGTGCCCGGGGACCGCCTCGTGCATCGTCAAGGCTTCCATCTCGTATTTCGGCCGCGTCTCCAGCTTGTACGTGTTTGCGACGAAGTAACCGGGGCGCGGCGCCTCGGGCGAGCCGGGGCGGTAATACGCGGTCGTCGAGGTGGGCGCCTCGAAATCGGGGGTCGGGATGACCCCGTAGGGCGTGCGCGGCAACGTGCCGAAGAACCGGATCAACTCGGGGTCGATCCTCTTGCAGATGTCGCGATATCCCTCGAGCAGATCGGCCGCGCTCTTGTAGTAGAAGCGCGGGTCCGTCCGGAGGAATTTCACGAAGGCGTCGAAGTTCCCCTTGAACTTGAGCTTCCGGATGATCTCTTCCATCTGTTTGCGAATCCGTGCGACCTCGGCGAGGCCGGTCACGTGGATCTCCTTCGCGGTCGCCTTCGTCGTCGTGTGGAACCGGATCGCATACGCGTAGTAAGCCTCGCCGTCGGGCAGCGACGAAGCGGCGATGTCCTTGCGGGCCGCCGGCAGGTAGTCCCGCGTGAAGTACGTGTACAGCTTCAGGTACGCCGGAAAGACTTCGTTCGCGATCCGTCGCCGCCCCTCGATCCGGAGGGCCTCGCGGTCCGCGTCGGAGACCCCTTCCGGAAACTTCTCGAAGGGCTTGTAATGAACGCTCTTCTCCGGATCCGGGAAGATCTGCGCACGGATCGCGTCCGGGACGTCGCGCAGAGGCACTGCCGGCAGCACCCATCCCTTCTGTTTCCCGCGCTCCATCAGGGCGATCGTCTGGTCCACCTGCTTCGGAAAAGCGGAAAGCCGGGCGAGATAGTCATGGAAGTCCTTAGCGGTCCGGAACTGCGTCAAGGTCGACAGGATCGCGAAGTCCTTGTGAATGCCGTCCTGCTGATTGATCGGCATGAACTCCGTCGGGAACCGGGCGCCTTCGATCGAGCGCTCGAGCTCTCTCGCGAAGAGGTCGTACGACAGGCGATCGTCTTCCGATAGCGGCTCGCGATCGATCTTCTGCAGACGCGCGAGCGCATCCTTGGCGTGCTGGTGGCGCCGATCGATCGCTTCCTGAGAAAGGTCCGTCAGCCGATCGTTGTAACGGGGATCGCCGAGGGTCGTCGCCCGCTCCGGGAACTCCCTCAATCCCCACTCCCACTCTTCGTCGAAGAACTTCGCGAGGTCCTTTGCCGCCGCGGCGCTCTTCGCCGCTGCCGCGGAAGCCTTCGGTCGCGGGGTCTTCACCGGAGCGGCGGCGAAGAGAACCGTCGGAAAGAACAGAACCAGAATCGACAGGCCACGCATTTTTCCCCTCGTTTCTCCTTCTCCGTTTCCGTATTTCCGTTCCTCCTCACGCATCGGCGACGATGACCTGCGCGGTCGCCGAAGGAAACCGCAATTCCCGCTCGGATCGCGCCACGAACGTCGCGCAGACCAAGTCGCCGACGACGTTCAGGACCGTCCGGCACATGTCCAGGAACCGGTCCACGCCGAGGATGATCCCGATTCCCTCGGGGGGAATGCCGACCGTCTGGAGGACGATCACGATCAGGGGAAGAGATCCTCCCGGGACCCCCGCCGTCCCCACGCCCGCGAGGATCGACAGGATGACCACCGTAATCTGCTGACGCAAGGAGAGATCGATGCCGAACACCTGCGCCAGGAAGAGAACGGTCACCCCCTCGAAAA
>DASWDK010000341.1:0-4916 GCA_036395335.1 Thermoanaerobaculia bacterium | reverse complement strand
TCCTGCCGCAGCCACTCGACCACGCCGAGGTCCTCGCGACGACGAAGCGGGTCGGGGAACGATTCGTCCGTCTGTTGACGGCTCTCGTGCCGGGCATCGCCCGTTCCGCCCGCCCGTGATCGAGCCGGACCGTGCGCAGCTTCTCATCGACGTCGCGGCGGCGAGCCGAAAAAACGCCGTATCGAGGCGGAGCGGGTTTTCCGTTGGAGCGGCGATCGAGGCCGAAGACGGGACGATCTACGGCGGGTGCAACGTGGAGAACTCGACGTACGGCCTGACCGTCTGCGCGGAGCGCGTCGCCATCTGGAAGGCACTCTCGGAGGGGGTCCGCCGCTTCCGGGCGGTCGCCGTCGTGACGGGCGCAGACGATCCGACCCCTCCCTGCGGCGCTTGCCGACAGATCCTCTGGGAATTCGCCGGCGACGTGCCGGTCGTCTCCGCGACGGCCGGAGGAAAGCGCAAGCTCTACCGGATGTCCGATCTCCTGCCGGAGCCGTTCGAGTTTTGAGACGGATCGCGCTCTTCGCCGCGCTGGCGGTCGGCGCCGTACCCCCGGCACCGCGCGAGGCGGTCGACTTTCTCCTCTCGGGCGGGACCGTCGTAACGGTTGACGAAAAGTTCTCCGTCTTTTCGCCGGGTGCGGTCGCCGTCAAGGACGGGAAAATCGTCGCCGTCGGACCGGCCGCCGACGTGATCGCCCGCTATGGGGCGCTCTCCCGCTACGACGCGACCGGAAAGATCGTGATGCCGGGCCTCGTCAACACCCACACGCACGCGGCGATGACGCTCCTGCGCGGCCTCGCCGACGACCTGCCGCTCGACCGCTGGCTGATCGAGAACATCTTTCCGGCAGAAGGGAAGAACGTCTCTCCCGGGTTCGTCTACGACGGGACGCTCCTCGCCGCTCTGGAGATGATCGAAGGCGGTACGACCGCCTTCGCCGACATGTACTACTTCGAGTCGGACGTGGCTCGCGCCGTCGACAAGGCCGGACTGAGAGCAGTCCTCGGCGAGACGTTCATCGACTTTCCGGTTCCGGACCACAAAGATCTCGCCGAAACGCTGGCGTTCATGGCGAATTTCGCGAAGAAGTGGAAAGGACATCCGCGGATCACACCCGCCGCGGCGCCCCACTCCGCCTACACCTGTTCGAAGGAGACGCTGCTCGCCGCCCGCGACATCGCGCAGAAGGAGGGGCTGCCGCTCCTCCTCCACGTCGCGGAGAGCCCCAAGGAGCTCTCCGATTCGCGCGAAAAGAAGGGCAAGAGTCCGGTGGCCTATCTGGCCTCGATCGGGTTCTTCGATCCCCCATCGTCGGGAACGCGTCTACCGATCGTCGGGGCGCACGCGATCTGGATGGACGCGGCGGACCGCGCTCTCGTCAAGCAGTACGGCGTTGCGCTCTCCCACAACCCCGAGTCGAACATGAAGCTCGCGTCGGGAATCGCGGACGTCGCGACGTGGGAGAAGGAGGGGCTTCTCTGGGGGCTCGGGACCGACGGCCCCGCCGGCTCGAACAACGACCTCTCGATGTTCGAGGCGATGGATTTCGCCGGCAAGCTCGCCAAGGTCTCGACCGGCGACCCGACGGCGCTGCCCGCCCGCGAGATCGTCGCCGCCGCGACACGGGAAGGGGCGCGGGCTCTCGGCTTCGGGGAGAAGACCGGCTCCCTCGAGCCCGGCAAGCGCGCCGACATCGTGACCGTCGAGACACGGACCGCGCACGAGGAGCCTTTCGAGGACGTGTACTCGACGCTCGTCTATTCCTCGAAAGCTTCCGACGTCACCGACGTATGGGTGGACGGGAAGCGCCTGCTCGCGAATCGCCGCTGCCGGACCCTCGACGAGAAAGCGGTTCTGGACGCGGCCGTCCGGTGGCGAAAGAAGGTCCGCGAGAGCCTGGCCGCCCCGGCGAAAGAGAAGCCGAAGGGATGAGGACCGTCTACGAGATTCTCCGCGCGAAACGCGCCGGAGAAGAGCTCCCGAAGGAGGAGATCGCTTACCTCGTCTCGGGCGTCGTCTCGGGAGAGGTTCCGGAGTATCAGGCCTCGGCGTTCCTGATGGCCGCCGTGATCCTCGGCCTTTCGACCGCGGAAACCGCGGCGCTGACCGAGGCGATGCGAGACTCGGGCGAGAGCTGGGATCTCTCGGATCTCGCTCCGGTCGTCGACAAACACTCGACGGGCGGCGTCGGCGACAAAGTGACGCTGGTGCTCGCTCCGCTCGTGGCGGCGGCGGGCGCCCGCGTGGGGATGATGTCGGGCCGCGGCCTCGGCCACACGGGCGGCACGCTCGACAAGCTCGCGGCGATTCCCGGATTCCGGACGGACCTCGACAAGGCGATGGTGCGCGAGGCGCTGACGAAAGTCGGCGCCGCGCTGTTCGCCCAGACCGACGCGATCGCGCCAGCAGACCGGATCCTCTACGCCCTGCGCGACGTCACCGGGACGGTCGAATCGATCTCGTTGATCGTCGCGTCGATCCTGTCCAAAAAGCTCGCCTCCGGGACGACCGGCATCGTCTTCGACGTCAAGACCGGAGACGGCGCCTTTCTCAAGACCGTGGACGATTCGCGGGAGCTCGGCCGGGCGCTCGTCGATACCTCGCGTGCCGCAGGGCGCCAGGCGACCGGGTGGATCACCGACATGAGCCGGCCTCTCGGCCGTGCCGTCGGAAACGCGCTCGAAGCGGACGAAGCGATCCGGGTCTTGAAGAACGAAGGGCCCGACCGCGTGCGGGAGATCTGCCTCTTGCTCGGGACCGACATGCTGCGGTTCGCGGAGCCGTCGGTTTCTGAAGAGGACGCCCGCGTGCGGCTCGAGAAGGCGTTCGATTCGGGAGCCGCGGCCCGGAAGTTCGAGGAGCTGATCGAGTTCCAGGGCGGGAACCCACGCGTCGTGGAGGACCTGTCGCTCCTGCCCCAGCCGCGACAGCGCATCCCGGCCCTTTCTCTTCGAGGCGGGTACGTCCGCGCGATCTCGACGGAGAAGATGGGGTTCCTCTCGATCGACATCGGATGCGGCCGCCAGCGTCGCGAGGACGAGATCGACCCGGCCGCGGGATTCCTCGTCGAGAAGACCGTCGGCGACCGCGTCGAGCCGGGAGAGACGCTGGCGTGGCTGTGCCTGGGCGATCGCGAACCTCCGCGCCCGAACATGGAGCGCGAGCTCGCGGCGCTCTTTCGGATCGGCGACGAGAAACACGATCCACCGCCTCTGGCGATCGAGAAGTTATGACCCCGCGCGCCGAGGCGCATGGACTTGCAACGTTTCGGCTGATGTTTTTCCGCCTTCGCCTGATGTGCATGCGTCTTCCGGCGCTGGTCGTACTCCTCGCTTCCATAACGACTTGCCGAAACCGCGCGCCTCAAGACCCGTCGCCGCTAGCCGCCCGCCCGAACTCCGAATCCGATGTGATCTACGAGATTCCTGGTGGAGAGCTCAAGTCCGTTCCCCTCGAACGCGCCCGTCAGGCCGTGCGGGAGAGACGGACTCTCCGGCCGGATCGGCGGTTTCTGCTCGCTGCGGCGGAGCTCATGCGTCTCCGGGATGGTCGCCCTCCACCACCCGTGCATGCGACCCTGATGTCGGACGGCTGGAGGATTCAAGTCGGCAGTGAGCCGGTCGGAACGCTCGGCGTCGTACCGGCTTTCGAAGAGTCCCGAGCCTTCCTGCTGCGATGGGCCTCGAAGTGCCTTCCCGCGTGGCGACAGCGCGGCCAAGAGCCGGAGGGTCTCGCCGATCTGGAGAGGCGCGCGAGCGATCCGTTCGGTTCCGGGCCGATTCGCGCGCTCGAGGAATCGGAGTCACTGTGGAGAAAGGGTGTTCGGCACCCTGGTCTTCTGGATGTGGCAGGCGCGGCGTCCCGTTCTCTCCTCGTCCAGAGTTTCGACCAACTCGGGATGACCGACCGTTTGCTGGCGAAGGGATTGGCTCTCCTCGCCGCGCGGGAATCGACATCCGGACCAGAACCCGAGACGGCCGCTTTCCTCGCACGTTGGATGGGATACAGAGCGGAAGCCGATGCGCTCGCGCGCCAGGTTTCGGAGACCTCCGTGATCCGGCTCTGGGTGCTCGATCAACACGACGCGCTTCGAAAAGATGCGGAGCGATCCGATGCGAATCCCTTCGGGCGATACGTGTACCTGCTTCACGTCGCCGAAAAAGACGGGCTCGAAGCCTGGTCACGCGCTCTGGCAAGTCAACGACAGCCCGTTCCGGATGGTCTCCCGCTGATTCGGACCGCCCTGAATGCACCCGACTTTGGCCCAGAGATCGAGAACGCAAGAATGCTTCTGTATGCCCTGGAAGCCGAAATCTCGGGCGACGCTCGCGCCGCGAACTTCTGGGAAGAGCTGCGAAAGACTCTCCTCAAGACACCGACGTCTCAGGCTATCGCGAAGCTTCTGGGACTGCTCCGAACCGAACGATCGGAAACCACTTCGATCGTGGAGGCCTTCGAGCGTTCGCTCGCAAAGAAGCTTCCGCCTTCCGGCGCCTTGTGGGACCCGGAAACCGCGGGGACGTACTACCGTTCTCTCTTCTACTCCGCGCTCTACACGATCGGGACCTACGAGCTGGACCGTCGCTCGTCCGCTCGCGACGCAATGGAGTTCGCGGACGCTCTGAAAGGCGCACCTCCCGGGCCCGGAGAGCTCTTCCAGCGATGGTTCTCGGACCTCGCGCGGTTCGAGGACGACCGGAGCAAGATCGCGCCGCTGATTCAGGACCTCGATGAATTCGAGCCGGTCGGGCGGAGCGCCATCAAGCGCGTGGCGGACGAGTTATTCCGTACGATCCCCGCCAACGATCCGCAAAGACTTGAAGTGGCGAAGCGATACGCGATGCACTTGGACACCCGCCCCGTCGACCGGACGGCCTACGGGAGTCTGTGCATGGTGGATCTTCGCGATGTTC
>DASWDK010000340.1:0-2268 GCA_036395335.1 Thermoanaerobaculia bacterium | reverse complement strand
GACCTCGCCGCGGTGCTCGACCGGGCGCGTGGAATCGTCCTGCCAACACGGGCGGGACTTCGAGAGGCGCTCGTCAACCAATCGAATCTGAAGCTTCTCGAAGGACACGCGCGCTTCGAAGGGCGCGAGCGGAATGGGTTCCGGGTGCGCGTGGGGGACGAGCGAATTTTCGCGTCGCGGGTCGTGATCGATACGGGCACGCGGAGCCGTGTGCCGCCGATTCCCGGTCTCGAGTCGATCGATTTCCTGACCTCGGAGAACTGGGTCGACCGGCCGCAGCTCCCCGCGCACCTCGCGATCCTGGGGGCCGGCTACACCGGTCTCGAGATGGCTCAGTTCTACCGGCGCATGGGAAGCCGGGTCACCGTGATCGATCCGGCGGCGCAGGTCGCTTCTCGCGAGGACGAAGGCGTCGCCCGGGCGCTCCGCCAGATCCTGGAGTCCGAGGAAATCGCGTTCCGTCTGGAGACGAGCGCGGAACGCGCCGAACGCGACGGCGGCGGAGTGCGTCTCACCTTGAAGAGCAGCCAGCACCGGGAATCGCTCGCCGTCTCGCATCTCTTCGTCGCGACGGGGCGCAAGCCGAACACCGACGATCTGGGTCTCGCGAGGATCGGCCTGAAGACGGCGAAGGACGGAACGATCGAGGTCACGAGCCGGCTTGCGACGAAAGTGCGAGGCGTCTGGGCGGTCGGGGACGTCCGCGGCGGACCGATGTTCACGCACACCGCCTGGGACGACTCCCGCGTTCTCGCCTCGCAGCTCGCCGGCGATCGATCCCGCACGACCGAGCGGATCGTTCCGTACGCGATCTACACCGACCCGCAGCTCGGGCGCGTCGGGATGACGACGGCAGAAGCAACAAGGGCCGGCCGTAAGGTCAAGGTCGGGCAGTTCGAGCTTCGGAAGAACGGCAAGGCGAGAGAGATCGGCGAGACCGAAGGCTTCATCCAGGTCGTGGCGGACGCCCGATCCGATCGGATCCTCGGCGCGGCCGTGCTCGCGGCCGAGGGGGCGGAGCTCGTCCACCTGTTCGTGGACGTCATGAACGCGAAGGGCCGATCTGCGGCAATCCGCGACGCGATCCACATTCATCCCACGCTCGCGGAGGCGGTCCAGAGTGCCGTCGCTGCTCTTTCGTGACCCGGTCCGCCTCGCGCCCGCTCGACCTCGGGGGCGAGCTCGCCACGCTCCAGAGACACACGTTCGGCTACTTCGTGCACGAGGCGAATCCCGCGAACGGTCTCGTTCGCGACAACACGCGGTACGGCTCCCCCTCTTCGATCGCGGCGGTGGGACTCGCGCTCGCGTGCTACCCGGTTGCCGTCGAGCGGGGATTCTTGACGCGGGACGAGGCCGCCGGACGCGTGCGCACGACTCTTCGCTTCTTCGCCGAGAGCCCGCAGCGGCCGGAGCCCGACGCGACCGGTTATCGCGGCTTCTTCTACCACTTCCTCGATCTGCCGACTGGCAGGCGCGCGCACGGCTGTGAGCTTTCGATGATGGACACGGCGATCCTGTTCGCCGGCGCGCTGACGGCAGCGCAGTATTTCGACCGGGACGTTCCACACGAGGCGGAAATCCGTAGCTTCGCGGATTCGCTCTACCGCGCCGCGGATTGGCGCTGGGCGCTCGACGGCGCCGCTGCCCTCCGTCATGGTTGGACCCCGGAAGGCGGATTTCTCCCGTACCGCTGGCAGGGTTACAGCGAAGCACTCCTCCTTTACGTACTCGGCCTCGGATCTTCAACCCCTCTTCCCGAGGAAAGCTACGCCGCCTGGACGGCGACCTACGAATGGAAGAAGCACTTCGGTATCGAGTACCTCTTCGGCGGCCCGCTCTTCATGCACCAGCTCTCTCATCTCTGGATCGACTTCCGCGGAATTCGGGACGGCTTCATGCGGGAAAAGGGGATCGACTATTTCGAGAACAGCCGCCGCGCGACGCTGGTGCAGCGGCGTTACGCGGAGCGAAATCCCCGCCGCTTCAAAGGTTACTCGCGCGACGTCTGGGGAATCACGGCGAGCGACGGGCCCGGGCCCGCCGTCCGCCGGATCGGCGGACGCATCCGGCGCTTCCGCGACTATTGCGCGCGGGGCGTTCCGTACGGCCCCGACGACGGAACGCTCTCCCCATGGGCCGTCATTGCCTCGCTGCCGTTCGCTCCGGAGATCGTCCTGCCGACTTTCGCAGGTTTTCTCCGAAAGTACCCGGACATGAGGACCCACTACGGCTTTCTGTGCAGCCTGAACCCCACGTTCGGAGCGG
>DASWDK010000339.1:0-2430 GCA_036395335.1 Thermoanaerobaculia bacterium | reverse complement strand
CCGAGATCCCCGAGGGAACGGCGTACAGGATCGCGAGGGCGCGCTCGGCGGAGGGTCGCGGGCCGTTGAACACCGCGCGGTGCACGACCTCGTGGAGCAGCACCGTGAAGTTGAAAATCGTCCAGCCGGCGACGAGCGCCGTCGGAATCCAGATCCAGGGTTGCGGAAAGATCCACGACAGAGCCGAGGCCGCTCCGAGGATCAGGAACTGCCGGGCCGCGATGGCGAGGTGTCGGGCGGGGCTCTTGCGGTGAAGGTCCTTCAGCACGTCGTGCGGGATCTCCTTCGCGAGGCGGTGCCGCAGCTCTCGGGTCGCCTTCGCCCAGTAGTGCTCGCCGCCGGTCGGCGGATACTCCTCCGGGCGGGCCGGCGGGATGGGATTGGCGCTCATAAGTTGACCACTCGAAAACCTCGAAAAGCCCGCCTCTATTCTCTCAAAGCCCCAGGAAGATCCGGGCGACGGCGAAGTAGATGAAGAGTCCCGTCGCGTCGACCAGGGTGGCGATGAGCGGAGCGGACATTACGGTCGGGTCGATCTTGAACAGCGTGGCCGCCATCGGGATCGAGGCCCCGACCGCGTTCGCCCAAGTGCAGATGGCGAGAATGCTCACGCCGACCGTCAGGGCGAGCGGGGTCGTCGACCCCCACAGGAGCGCGCGTCCGAATCCGACCACGCCGAGCAGCAGGCCGAGGACGAGCCCGCTCCCCGCCTCGCGCGCGAAAACGCGTCCGAAGTCGCGCAACCGGATTTCGCCGACCGCGAGGCCGCGGACGATGGTGGTCACCGTCTGCGAGCCCGAGTTGCCGCCGGTCCCGATCAGCAGCGGGATGAAGAACGAGAGCGCGACGACCTTCGAGAGCTCGTCCTGGAAATGGCGCAGGACCGTTCCCGTCAGCGTCTCGGTCGCGAAGAGCAGCAACAGCCAGTTGAAGCGCAGCCGGACGTTCCGGAAGGCGCTCCGCGCAAAGTAGCCTTCCGGCTCCTCCTCGGCCGAGACGCCGGCCATGTGGAGCACGTCTTCCGTCTGCTCCTCGTTCAGGACGTCGATGACGTCGTCCACGGTGACGATCCCGACGGGCCGGTTCTCCTCGTCGACGACCGGGATTGCATACACGTCGTACTTGGAGACGAGCTGCGCGACCTCCTCTTGCGGAGTGTCGGTTCGTACGGTCGCGACTCGGCGGTCGAGGAGCTCTCCGACCTTTCGATCCGGCGGCTGCGGCAGCAGCTTCCGCAGCGTGACGGCGCCGACGAGATGGCCCTCGCCGTCGAGTGCGTAAATCGTCTGGATCGTTTCGACCTCCGGATCGATCTTCTTCAGGTGCTCGAGCGTTTCTCCGACCGACCACTCCGGCCGGACCTTCGCGAACTTCTCGGTCATGAGCCGCCCGGCCGTGCCCGGGTCGTACCGGAGCAGACGCTTCGCTTCGGCCGCATCGCGCGGCGACATCCTGCCGAGGAGGTTTTCCCGGCGCCGCTGCGAGAGGTGCTCGAGCAGGAACACGACCTCGTCTCCCGGAAGCCGGTCGAGCTGAGGCCCGAGCTTGTCGAGCGAAGCCTGATGGAGCACGAGACGCAGCGTTTCGCCTTTTAACTCCGAAAGGACCGCCGCCCCCTGCTCGGGCGGCAGCGCTTCGAAGAGGACGAGGCGGTCCTCCCGCGGCAGGTCTTCGAGAAGCTCGGCGACGTCGGCGGGGTGGAGATCCGCCACCGCCGCGGCGAGCTCGCCGGGCTTCTCGCGGATGAGCTCCTCGATGTCCGGAGCGATCGTTTTCGCGAGCGACATCGCGCTTATTGTGACGCGCGATTGCCGTGAAACCGAAACAAAAAGGCCCCGACGGAGCGGGGCCCTTTCTCGAGACGGCGTTCGCGAATTACTTCTTCGCGGCGGGCTCCATCGAAGCGACCTCGATGGACATCTTCTCCTTGTCCGCTTTGCCCTTGACCGTGACTTCCTGGCCGGCCATCTTCGCGGCATCTTCCTGGTTGGAGAGGACCCACACCTGCTTGTCCGACGGCGTGTAGAGCGCGTACTTGGCGCCGTGCTCCTTCACGCACTTCGCGGCGCACTTGGCATGCTCGGCCTTGGCGCCCTTGGCGCCGCAGCCGGTGTCGGTGACCCATCCGCTCCACGAGCCTTCCATCATGTCGCCGGCGAAAGCGAACGACGCCAGGCTGACGACCAGGGCGGCGAGCAATACGCGAGAAACGACTTTCTTCATGGTGCTCCTTCTTTCGGAAGTCCCGGAAGATCCGGGACGCCCATCCTAATACGGTTAAAGATGCCGTTCGGATGAATCGTTCCGGCCTCCTGCGCTCTTTGTACCGCGCGGCGCTGGCGGCGGTCGAGCCGGAGCCGGCCGTCGCCGCGGCATTGGCGGATCCCATCGTGTCAAATCGACTCGGGAGCGCGCGGCGCGTCGGAATCT
>DASWDK010000338.1:0-6689 GCA_036395335.1 Thermoanaerobaculia bacterium | reverse complement strand
GGCTACGGCGTCGGCGGGAAGCGGGAGGTCTACCTCGACCTGACGCACATTCCGAGGAAGGAGCTCGACGTCAAGCTCGGCGGCATCCTCGAGATCTACGAGAAGTTCGTCGGCGAGGACCCGCACGAGGTGCCGATGAAGGTCTTCCCCGGCATGCACTATTCGATGGGAGGACTGTGGGTGGACTACGCCGCGAACCCGTCGAACGGCACCCTCGACGAAGCATCGCCCCGCAACCAGGCGACCAACGTGCCGGGTCTCTACGCCGCCGGCGAGGTGGACTACCTTTACCACGGCGCGAACCGGCTCGGGGCAAACTCCCTCGTCGCGTGCCTCTACGCGGGCAAGATCGGCGGTCCGGCAATGGTGCGTTACGGCCGGGACAGCGGTGGTCGTCTCCCTCCGGACGACGGCGCCTTCGCAGCGGCGAAGAAGCGGTGGGAGACGGAGTTCGCAAGACTGGCCCGGATGTCGGGTCCCGAAAACCCTCATCGTCTCGCCGAAGAGATGGGCGACTGGATGACCGACAACGTCACGGTCATCCGCCACGACGGCAAGCTTTCCGAGACCGACGTCAAGCTGCAGGAGCTCGCGGAGCAGTGGGAACGAATCGGCCTGTCGGACCGGAGCGGTTTCGCGAACCGGGAAATCTCGTTCGTCAACCAGCTGCGCAACATGCTCGTGCTCGCGCGCGTGATGACCCGCGGCGCTCTTCTGCGTCAGGAGTCGCGCGGCGCGCATTTCAAGGTGCGCGACCTCGAGAAGGGAGTCACCGAGGAGAACGCGCTTCCGCGCGACGACGTAAACTTCCTGAAGACGACGATCGCCGAGCACACGCCGGACGGCCCGAGAATCACCTACGCGCCGGTCGACACCTCGCTCATTCCGCCGAGGCCGCGGAAGTATTGAGAATAAGCTCTTCTTCGAAATGCCCCGCACCATTCGGCTGAGCGTCCGCCGTCAGGACACCCCGGCTTCTTCCCCCTACTGGGAGGAGTACGAGCTGCCTCACCGGCCGAAGGAGAACGTCATCTCGGTGTTGATGGAGATCGCCAAGCATCCGAGAACCCGCGAAGGCAAGGCCACTTCACCGGTCGTGTACGACCGGGCCTGCCTGGAGGAGGTCTGCGGCTCGTGCGCGATGCGCGTCAACGGCGTCGCGCGGATGGCCTGCACGGCATTGATCGATTCGCTCGAGCAGCCCGTGAAGCTCGAGCCGCTCGCGAAGTTTCCGGTCGTGCGCGACCTCTCCGTCGACCGCGGCTCGATGTTCGAGTCGTTGAAGCGCGTGAAAGCCTGGGTTCCGATCGACGGCACGTACGATCTCGGGCCCGGCCCCCGCATGGCGGAGTCAGAGCGCGCGTACGCCTACGAGCTCTCGAAGTGCATCACCTGCGGAAACTGCCTGGAGGTCTGTCCGCAGGTCAACGATCGCTCGAGCTTCATGGGCGCGGCCCCGATCTCGCAGGTCGCTCTCTTCAACCGCCATCCCACCGGCCGGATGCTCGCCGCCGAGCGGCTCGAGGCATTGATGGGCGAAGGCGGCCTCGACGAGTGCGGCAACGCGCAGAACTGCATCCGCGCTTGTCCCAAGTCGATTCCGCTGACGACCTCGATCGCAGAGATGTTCCGGGCGACGACGTCGCACGGCTTCAAAAAGCTCTTCGGGACGTAACGGTCACGGATGAAAGTCCACGAATACCAGGCCAAGGCGCTCCTCGCCCGATTCGGCGTCGCGGTGCCCCGCGGCGAGGTGGCGGACTCGCCGGAGTCGGCGCGGGAGATCGCGAAGCGGCTCGGCGGAGCCGTGGTGGTCAAGGCGCAGATTCACGCGGGAGGACGCGGCAAGGGGGGCGGGATCCGCGTCGCGCGGGACCCCGACGAAGCCTTCGAGCGCGCCGGCGCGATTCTCGGGATGACTCTCGTCACGCCGCAGACCGGGCCGGCGGGCCGTCTGGTCCGGAAGGTCCTCGTGGAGGAGGCGCTCGACCTCGATCGCGAGCTGTACTTGGGCGTGACCCTCGACCGCTCGCGCGCCCGGCCGATCGTCATCGCGTCGCGCTCCGGCGGGATGGAGATCGAGGAGGTGGCGGCACGCGATCCGTCGGCGGTCGTGAGGGAAGCGGTCGATCCGTCGCTCGGCATGTTTCCGTTCCAGGCCCGGCGTCTCGGCTTCGCGCTCGGCCTGGCGGGGGACTCGTTCCGACAGGCGGTCTCTCTCATACAGTCGCTCTTCCGCGCCTACGTCGGGACCGACGCGACGCTCGCGGAAGTCAACCCGCTCCTCGTGACGCGCTCGGGTCGGGTCCTGGCGCTCGACGCGAAAATGACTTTCGACGACAACGCGCTCTTCCGGCACGCCGACATCGGAGAGATGCGGGACCTGGCGGAGGAGGATCCCCTCGAAGTCGAGGCGTCGAAATTCGGATTGAATTACGTCAAGCTCGACGGGAACGTCGGGTGCATGGTCAACGGAGCCGGTCTCGCGATGGCGACGATGGACCTCGTGAAGCTCGCGGGTGGAGAGCCGGCGAACTTCCTGGACGTCGGCGGCGGTGCCAACGAGGAGCAGGTGAAGAACGCGTTCCGAATCATCCTTTCGGACCGGAACGTGCGGGCGATTCTGATCAACATCTTCGGCGGCATCATGCGGTGCGACGTCATCGCGAAAGGGGTCGTGGCTGCGGTGCGCGAAATGGGACTGTCTCTCCCGGTGGTCGTCCGTCTCGAGGGGACCAACGTCGACGAGGGGAAGCGGATCCTCCGGGAGTCCGGCCTCGCCGTCACCCCCGCGGAAGGTCTCGCCGACGCCGCGCGCAAGGCGGTCGGGGCGGCGCAATGAGGCACGTCGCAGGCTACGCCCTGAAGTCCTTCGGCTTCTTCCTCGCGCCGATCTTCATCGGGCTCCTCCTCGCGACGTGGAAGGGATGGCCGACGCTCGCGGCGAACCCGCGGCTTCTCGGGGGGTGGGCCGCCCTGGTCGTTTTCTTCTTCGTCATGCCGCTTTTCCTCGCCCGGGCGGGCCGGGCCGCAATGGGGCACGAGCCGCGCGAAGAAGCGCATCGGGTCTGGCGCACGGGCGCGGCTGCGCTCGTCGTCGGCGCGGCGGCGCTCCTGCTCATTCCGTCCTGGCGCGACCTGGGCTTGTGGCTCTCCGAGACGCTCTCCGAGCTGACCGGCATTCCGATCGTTCCGGTCGGTGCCGGCCGGTGAGCATCTGGGTCGGGCGCGAGACGCGGCTGCTGGTCCAGGGGCTGACCGGACGCGAGGGTACGTTCCATGCCCTCGCCTGCCGCGAATACGGCACCTCTGTCGTCGCCGGCGTGACTCCGGGAAAGGGGGGCACAACGCACGAGGGGATCCCGGTGTTCGACACCGTGGCGGCCGCCGTCGCCGCGACCGCCGCCAACGCCACGATGATCTTCGTTCCGCCGCCTTTCGCGGCCGACGCAATCGTCGAGGCCGCGGACGCGGGCGTGGCGGTGGTCGTCTGCATAACCGAAGGGATTCCCACGAACGACATGCTGCGGGTGAAGGAGTTTCTCTTCGAGAAGAACGGGGCCGGAACCGCGGTGCGCCTGATCGGGCCCAACTGCCCAGGGATCATCACTCCCGGCGAGTGCAAAATCGGAATCATGCCGGGGCGCATCCACCGGCCCGGGACGATCGGCGTCGTCTCCCGCTCCGGCACGCTCACCTACGAAGCAGTGGATCAGCTCACGCGACTCGAGCTCGGGCAATCGACCGTCATCGGGATCGGCGGAGATCCGGTCAATGGGACGAGTTTCGTCGACTGTCTGCGAGCGTTCGGCGACGATGCCGGCACGGAAGCGGTCGTCCTGATCGGCGAGATCGGCGGCATGGCGGAGGAGGAAGCCTCGTGCTTCGTCGCCGGTCATTTCAAGAAGCCGGTCGTCGCATTCATCGCCGGACAGACCGCTCCCCCGGGGCGACGGATGGGACATGCGGGCGCGATCATCGCAGGGGGACGCGGCACCGCGGCGGAGAAGATCAAGGCGCTCAAGGCCGCCGCGATTCACGTCGTCGCTTCCCCCGCCGACATCGGAGCGCGGATGAAGGAAGTCCTCGGGCGGTGAACGGATCCGCCCTCTACCACGAGACCCAGGGCTTCTCGCCGTGGGTCGTCGCCCTGATGCTGGCCGTGGTCGTGCTCCTGGGAGCTCTGCTCTCGATGCGGCTGACGACGACCGTCACGGGCGATTCGATCTCGGTCCGGTACGGATTTCTCTACAAGACCCGCGTCCCCTTGACGGAGATCGCACTCGCGGAGGCGGTCGAATACGCGCCCGTGCGCGAGTACGGCGGGTGGGGGATCCGCGGATCGCGGCAGCGTCGCGCGCTGAATGCCCGCGGGAACCAGGGGGTTCTCCTGACCCGCATCGACGGAACGACCCTCCTCGTGGGGTCGCAGCGCCCGCGCGAGCTTCTCAACGCGCTCGCTCACGCGGGGATCGCGACGCAGGACCGGCTTCCCATCGTCGTCAAGGACTTCTGAGGGAGGACCTTCGATGATCGAGCGCACACTGGCGATTCTCAAACCGGATTCCGTTGCTGCGGGAAAGTCGGGCGCGATCCTCGCCCGCCTCGAAGACGAGGGGTTCGTCGTCCGGGGCTTGAAGCGCCTGCAGATGACGGCAGAGCAGGCGAAGGCGTTCTACGAGATCCACCGGGAGCGCCCTTTCTTCGAGCGCCTCGTCCGGTTCATGACCGAAGGGCCGGTCGTCGTCGCCGCTCTCGAGCGCGAGGATGCCGTCGCGCACCTTCGCAAGACGATGGGCGCCACCGATTCGAAGAAGGCGGAACGGGGAACGCTGCGCCACCTCTACGGCACCGACATCGAGCGCAACGCGATTCATGGCAGCGACTCACGGGGCAACGCCGCCCGGGAGGTCGGCTTCTTCTTCAGCGAGGCAGAGTTCGTCTGAGAACGCGGTGGGCGAGGTGACCGAACGGATCGAAGGCTCGCCGGGCCTTTCCGAAACCAGCCGGCTCGAGACGTTCTCCGACGGCGTCTTCGCCATCGCGATCACGCTGCTCATCCTCGAGGTCAAGGTACCCCACGCAGGCACGGAGGGAGGCCTCATCCGGGCGCTCCTGCAGCTCTGGCCGTCCTATCTCGGCTACGGGATCAGCTTCGCGACGCTCGGGATCATGTGGGCGAACCACCACACGATCTTCACGTACATCCGACGGACGGATCGGTACTTTCTCCTGATCCACGTCCTCTTCCTCATGTGCATCTCGTTCCTCCCTTTTCCGACTGCGGTCCTCGCGGAGCACCTTCCGCATCCCGAGAGTCGGCGCGTAGCCGTCGCGGCGTACAGCGCGACTCTCGTGTTGATCGCCCTCGCGTACAACGCGGTGTGGTGGTACGCGGTGTCCGGGCGACGGCTCCTCGATGCCGCGGCCGATCCCGTCGCGGTTCGCACGATCTCCCGCCGCTACGCGCTTGGTCCGATTTCCTACGCGGTTTCGTTCGCGCTCGCGTTCGTGAACGTCTGGGCGAGTCTTTCGGTGCACGGGATTCTCGCCGTGCTCTACCTGCTGCCGGAGCGCAAGCTCTCGAGCTGACCTAAGACCTTCTCCGGAGCGACACCAGGATGCGGTTCGCGACGCCGCGAAGCAGGGCGACCTCGCGGGCCGAGAGAGGGCGTCCCGCGACGATCCGCCGCCAGTCGCGGAGCGACCGGTCGCGATGGCCCGTGTCATAGAACCCGATCGCGTCGAGCGCCCGATCCCAGTGTTCGATCGCGCCTTCGATCTCCCGCGAGGGGGCGAGCTCTTTTCCGCGGATCTCGTGCACGGGAGACGCCGCGAAGGCCCGATGGATCGCCAGGAGGACGGCAACCGCGTGCGAGAGGTTCATGGTGGGGAAGCCCGGGTCCGTCGGGATGTTCACCGTGACGCTGGCGCGCGACCGCTCCTCCTCCGTCAACCCACTCCTCTCCGGTCCGAACACGTACGCGACGCGCGCTCTCGCCCCGAGAGATCCGAGGAATTCCGGCAGCTCGGAAAGCGACAGCCATCTCCGTTCCGAGCGCCCGCGCAGCGACGACGTCGCGACGACGGCGTCGAAGTCGGCCACTGCGTCGGGGAGAGCGGGGAAGCGGAGCATTGCGTCGAGAACGTCATGGGCGCCCGAGGAGAGCCGATGCGCTTCCTCGTCGGGGGAGCAGGCCGGCTCGATCAAGCGAACGTCGGCGACGCCGAAGTTTCGCGTGGCGCGCGCAACCGAGCCGAGATTCCCAGGGACCCGGGGGCGCACGAGAACGACAGCCAGACCGGACCTTTCCACCTCCGGAATTATCGGACTCGACAGGCATTTATAATTTATCGATGAAACGGACCTTCCGGGGCTTGCTCCTCTTCCTCCTCGCGCTCCCAACGCTCGCCCAGCAGCCGCCACAGCCAACGACGCCACAGCCAGCGACGTCACAGCCAGCGACGCCACAGCCAGCGACGCCACAGCCAATGACGCCACAGCCAGCGACGCCACAGCCAATGACGCCACAGCCGCAGCAGCAACAGAAGCAGCAGGACGTCCCGACCTACACCGAAACCGCGGGGAGCGAGTACGTCCTCCTGCCTGTTCTCGTTCTGGACAAAAAGGGCCGCTTCGTCGACGGTCTCGAGAAGAAGGACTTCCGGGTGCGGGTCGACACGACCCC
>DASWDK010000337.1:0-1687 GCA_036395335.1 Thermoanaerobaculia bacterium | reverse complement strand
TCGCTCCGCGCGCGAGGGGAGCCCGGCATCCCGGTGGAACGGATCATGCGGGACTTCCGCATCAACCTGATCTTCGAGGGATCCTCGGAGATCATGCGGCTCTTCATCGCGCGCGAGGCGCTCGACCGGCATTTGGCGGTGTCTGCGAAGCTCTTCGACAAGAAGCTCTCACGCAAGGAGCGGCTTGCGGCGCTCCCGCGCTTTCTCGGCTTCTACGCGACGTGGTACCCGACTCGCTGGGCAGGATGGGGCCGCTGGCCGCGGTTCTCGGAATTCGGACCGCTTGCCGGGCAGATCCGGTACCTGGAGCGGACGACGCGCCGTCTCGCGCGCACGATCTTCCACCTGATGGCGATGCACGGTCCGAAGCTCGAGAAGCGGCAGGCGCTTCTGTTTCGAACGGTGGACATCGGGGCGGACCTATTCGCGATGTCGGCCGCCGTCTCGCGAGCCGCTGGGCTGAGGCGGTCGCGTGCGCCGGAGGCGAGGAGCGCCGTCGAGCTGGCGGAGGTCTTTTGCCGCATGACGCGACACCGGATCGAGTCCACTTTTGCCGCGATCCGCTCGAACGACGACGTGCGGAAGTATCGAACCGCGCGGCGATTCCTCGACGGCGAGCACAAGTGGCTGGAGCGGGGGATGGCGCCGACGGCCGGGTTCGAGGAGCTTGCTACAGGGTCGGTGGAAGAGGTCGAAAGGCCTGTCGCCGCCGTGTGACCCCGCGGACGGTGCGCTCTACGCCGCCGGCTCCTCGTCGGTGCCTTCGTTCACCCCTTCGAACAGGATCGTCGTGAAGTAGCGCTCTCCGGTGTCGGGGAGCATCGCGAGGATCGCCGATCCCTCCGGCGCTTTCCTCGCGACCTTGAGCGCTCCCGCGAACGTTCCGCCGGACGAGATCCCGCAGAAGATCCCTTCCTTCGTCGCGAGATCTCGCGCGGCGTCGCGCGCCTCGAGATCGGTCACGGTCACGACTTCGTCGTAGACGTCTCGATCGAGGACCTGCGGGATGAAGTCCGGCGTCCATCCCTGGATCTTGTGAGGCTTCCACTCCTGCCCGGAGAGGAGCGCAGCACCCTCGGGCTCGGTCACGATGACCTTGATGTCCGGTCGCGCCTTCTTCAGGATCTCCCCGGCTCCCGTGAGCGTACCGCCCGTTCCGTATCCGGTCACCCAGTAGTCGAGCCGTTTCCCGGCGAAGTCGCGCAGGATCTCGGGCCCCGTCGTGTTGCGGTGGTACTCGGGGTTCGCGGGGTTCTCGAACTGTCTCGCGACGAACCAGCCGTGCTTCTTCGCGAGCTCCTCGGTCTTCTTGACCATGCCGGTCGCGCGATCCGCCGCCGGCGTCAGGATCACCTTCGCGCCGAGGATGCGCATCAGCTTGCGCCGCTCGATCGAGAACGTCTCGGCCATGAGCGCGACGAACGGATAGCCTTTCACCGCGCAGACCATCGCGAGCGCGATTCCCGTGTTGCCGGAGGTCGCCTCGACGACGGTCTGGCCCGGCTTCAACGTGCCGCGCCGCTCCGCGTCCTCTATGATCGCGATCGCGAGCCGGTCCTTGACCGAGGAGAGAGGGTTGAACGCCTCGCACTTGACGTACATGGTCGCGTGCGGGGGAGCGAGCCGGTTGATGCGGACGACCGGCGTATTTCCGATCGTGCCGAGGATGTTCTCGTGAATCATCGTT
>DASWDK010000336.1:0-2747 GCA_036395335.1 Thermoanaerobaculia bacterium | reverse complement strand
TCGAGATCGGACGCCCCGCCTCCGCGCGAACCGTGGAGCCCGTCGCCGTGCCCGAGCCGGCGCCGCCGTCGCCGACGATCGTGATCGATCCGGGACACGGCGGCTCGGAGACGGGCGCCGTGGGACCCGGCGGCCTGCAGGAAAAAGACGTCACGCTCCAGATCGCCCGCCGGCTCGCCGCGGCGGCGCAGCGGTTGTTTCCCTGCCGCGTCGTCCTGACCCGCGAGTCCGACAGCGCGATCTCGCTGGATGACCGCACCGCCGTCGCGAACCACGAGAAGGCGGATCTCTTCCTCTCGATCCACGCGAATTCTTCCCGCGCTCCGGGCGCCCGAGGTTCAGAGACCTATTACCTGTCGCTCGAGGCCTCCGACAAGCTCTCGCAGGAGATCGCGAGCCGCGAGAACCAGCCGTCGCTCGGGGGCGGACCCGGCGCGCCCGCGGCGGGCGGAGCGCGCAATCCCGACCTCGACTTCATTCTCTGGGATCTGGCTCAGACGGCGCACCTGAAGGAGTCGAGCGAGCTGGCCGAAGCGGCGCAGGAAGAGTTGAACATCGTCTCGGGCACCGAGAACCGCGGCATCAAGCAGGCGCCATTCCGTGTCCTCGTCGGCGCGACGATGCCGGCGGTCCTCGTCGAGACGGCCTTCATCTCGAACCCGGAGGAGGAGAAGAAGCTCTCCTCTCCGGCATTTCAACAGAGTGTCGCCGACGCCGTCGCGCGGGCCATCGGCCGTTTCTTCGAACGCCGCAAGGCCGGCGCAGCGGCGAAGACTCCTCCGGCGCCGACTCCATCTCCGACCCGCGTTCCATGAGCCGGCGCATCGCCGCGATCCTGCTCGTGACTCTCGCCGCCGCGGTCGCGGCGATAGTCTTTCTGACGCGTCCCCAGACGATCGCGACGGGACGGCGCCGGATCCGGTCCTTCCTGCGTGTCTCCCCCGCCCCGGCGGCGGTTCCGACGGTCTTCGCCGGAACGCCGGCGGTCACTCCCGCGCAGATGGTCCGTGTCACGGTCTTCTTTCCAGGAAAGGAAGACGCGAGACTTCACGTGGAAGAGCGTGATATCCCGAAGCCCGCCGGGCCCACCGCCTACTTGAAGGCCCTCTTCGCCGAAATGCAGCGCGGCCCGACGCGCGAGGGCCTGGTCCCGGTCCTGCCGGCCAGACTGCTGCTTCGCAACGCCTTTCTCCTGCCCGACGGCGTCGCCGTTCTCGATCTTGCCGTGGACTCGGGTCTTTCCTTCGGATCTTCGGAAGAGCTGACGATCGTCGCCGCTCTCGTGGACACGGTGCTCCAGAACGTCGCCGACACGACCCGCGTGCGCATCCTCGTCAACGGCGAGCCGGCCGAAACGCTCGCGGGACACGTGGACTTGACTCGTCCGCTTCTGTACCTTCGAGACGAGGTGGCGCCCTGAGGAGGGAGTCCTTGGTCCCTGGTCCTTGGTCCTTAGTCCTTAGTCCTCAGTCGCGCGAAACAGGGTCAGATCCGGAATTCCTTGTCCTCTTCATTGAGCGTTTAAAGTGCCACACCGTAGGAAATAGCGCAGGAGGCGATGGCCAGATCGATCTTGCGCCCTCCGGGCTTCGAATCGCAACGCCTTCTCGGTAGACGGCCTTAGCGGTTCGGTAGGACCGCGAGTCCTCCGACGTGGAGCAACCTTTCATCGGCGGTGACGAGAGTCAGGTCGTAGACTCGCGCCGTCGCCGCGATGAAGCGATCTGCCGGGTCCCGGTGCGCGAGCTGCAACCGTCGACTCTCGATCGCCACGTCCCGCGTGAGCGCCGCGTCGCGGAGCGGCGAGGCAGCAAGAGCGACCGCGATCCACTCCTCGGGCGGACGGTCCAGCGTGACGCTTCGCTTTCCCGCAAGCAGCAGAAGCTCCCAGACGCTGATGGGCGACAGCCACAGATCATTCTTCGACGATTCGAGAGACGTGACGACTTTCTTCGACAGACGCTCCGGGGCCGCGACACTCCAGATCCAGATGTGCGTATCGAGAAGCAGCTTCACTTTCGAAGCACTTCCCAATCGCTTTCATCGGAAGCCGGCGCAACGATGTCCCCGATGATACGCGCCGTTCCTTTCATCGAGCCGAGCCAGTGCCGCGGGCGAGCCGCGACGGTCGGGGGCACGACTTCGGCCACCGGCTCTCCAAAGCGCGTGACGAGGATCGGCCGCCCCGTGCGTTTGACTCGGGCGAGGATCGCGAGGCAGCGAGCCTTGAACTGGGAGATGGGCACGGTCTCCATGCCTCGATTAGACCATGGTCCATGACCATGGTCAAAATCGACCAGTCGGGCTTTCATCCGAACAGCCGGTCGTCAGGCAGCGCGGGCGGAAGCCGCATCTCCCTGAGGGTCCGCTTCGACCTCGATAACCGGAGTCTCGACCGAGATCGCAGTCGCGACACCCAGGGTCGGCCGGTCCCGAAGCCGGCTACTGGCTGTTTGAGGCCGAGGCGGGCGCCGCGTTCGGACCCGGGATTTCCGGAGAAGCGGGCGGCGCGGGGACCGACGAATTGACGGCGGCGGCGGTCTCTACCGGGGAAGCCGCGGGCTGGACGATACCGAGCCGGCGTCGCAGGGCCTCGACATTCGCCTTGAGGACATAGTCGTCGAGGTTGCGCCAGAGGGAGCTGTGGTGGAAGCCCCCCTCGTTCATTTCCCGAAGCGCGTCCGCCCTGCTCCAGCCCTGGACAACCACGCGGTACAGCGCCACGATCGCGCCCGTCCTGTCGGCGC
>DASWDK010000335.1:0-9229 GCA_036395335.1 Thermoanaerobaculia bacterium | reverse complement strand
AAGCGCATGCCCCGGAACATCAGGCCGGTGTAGGTCGAGTAGAGCTCACGCTCCCCGAACCCCGACAGCCACTTCCGGTCCATCGCCAGCAGGATGTTCCAGAGCCCGACGACGTCGGCCTTGCACTCCTCGATCGTCGAGTAGAGCTCCTTCAAGAGCAGGCGCGCTTCGACGCGCTTGCCGTCCGGACCGCGGATAATTCCGGGCCCCAGGCCGTGCGACAGCTCGTGGAAAAGGGTGTGGTTGAAATACGCGTCGAAAGAGAAGTTCGGCACCTCCGCGGCGACAAGAGTCTTCTCGGCGATTGGTCGCCCGCTCTGACGGAACTTGGCGTCCATCACGTTCTTCAGGAGAACTTTTTTCGAGCCCTTCGCTTCGCGGACCTTCTCGTCGTTGGGCAGGTTGAACGCGGCGGTCTGAACGCCGCGGCGTGAGTCGCCGGCGGTGTAGATCTCCTGGACCACACGGATCGGCGACTCGAACTTCCGTTTCAGGTTCTTGTGCTCGTCCGGAATCGGCAGGTTGTGCTCCATGTCGGGTAGGTGCTTCGCGTAGACGGCGAGCTTTTCGCTCTCGCTCTTGTCGCGCGCGGTCACGAAAGATTCGAACGAAGCTTTGTAATTGAAGAGAGCGTCTTCGTACACCTCGTACGGGCCGATGACGACCTCGATGTCGGAGTCGAGGTCCATCCATGCGACGTCCGAGTCGAAGTAGTCGTCGGAGAGGAAGGCATCCGCCCGCTTCGTCAGGTAGTTCCGAAGGCTCGCGTTTCCCGTGAGCGCCGCCGCCTCGCGCAGATTCCGGGCGGAGACCTCGAGCCCGTCGCGGTAGGCTTTCGAGTAGGGGATGGCGACCAGCCCTGGCCCCTGCCGCCGGATGACGGTGAAGAGGCCCTGGAAAGCGTCCTTGTCGCCGGGATGCGACGCCACCCAGCTCTCGAACTCCTCTTTCTTCATGTCGGTGGGATAGAAGCCCGCGCCGGGAGGCTTCGGTTCCCTGCCGATGAAAGGCTCGTTCTCCTTCAGCCGGTCCCACGGTCCCTTGTGGACGTCGAAGAGAGCGAGCGCCCAACGCGCCATCGGGTCGCTCCGCGCCGCCGTCGAAACGCGGCTCCGGAGATCCGGGTTTCGCTCCGCGACCTGGCGCAGGAAAATGTCGTTCATGTAGCGCGACGCCTCGATCAACTTCCGGACGGCCTGGGTCTCCTTCGCGTCGAGAAGCGAGCGGTCGTAATCGATCGGCGTTCGGGGGAGAAGGGAGAGGCGGTCGCGGATGTCGCGAGCGAAAACCAGGCCGGAAGGGCTCGTCCCCAGGGCCGGAGTCACGGACGTCCGTTCGCGAGAGCAGCCGGCGACGAAGGCGCCCGCTCCGAGCAGGGCAACGACGATCTTCGAGCTGCGCATCTCCGGAATCTAGCATTTCTCGAATGGCGTAGGTTTAGCATGTGAGGAGGGTCATGCTCGAAGTCGAGAGGGAGACGGATCGATACCTCGACCGGCGGGCGGCTGTCGATCGCTATCGCGCCGGCCGCCGGAGAACGGCCGAGGTCTTCGGGATGCTCGCGCCGGAGGCCTACCACGAGCGTCCGATCGCGCTGCGGAACCCGATCGTCTTCTACGAAGGCCACCTGCCGGCATTCTCGGTGAACACGCTCTTGAAGAAAGGTCTCGGCGAGCCGGGGATCGACCCGCGGTTCGAAGTTCTCTTCGAGCGCGGCATCGACCCCGAGGACCAGTCCGCCGTACCGGGCGCTCTCGCCTCGTGGCCGCCGCGTGCGGAGATCCAGGCATATGGTGAACGGGCGGACCGCGCCATCGTCGAGGCTCTCGAGACGAAGGACGTGACCCGCGAGGACAACCCGGTCCTCGCCCGCGGCCTCGCTGCGTACACGATCCTCGAGCACGAGCCGATGCACCAGGAAACGCTCCTTTACATGTGGCACCGGCTTCCGTACGAGAAAAAGAGAGCACCCGAAGGAGCTCCGCGCCCGATCCTCGGGGGCGATCCGCCTCCGCGGGCCGCGGTACGCATCCCCGCCGGGCGCGCGACGCTCGGCGCCAGGAAGGGCGCGATTCCCTTCGGCTGGGACAACGAATTCTCCGAGCACGTCGTCGAAGCAGCCGATTTCGAGATCGACGTCGACGACGTCACCAACCGGGACTTTCTCGATTTCGTCCGCGCGGGTGGATACGACCGCGAGGATCTGTGGTCCGAGGAAGGGTGGCATTGGCGCCGGGAGAACGACGTGCGCCATCCGCTCTTCTGGGAGCGGAGCGGCGACGACTGGACCTGGCGGGGAATGTTCGAGTCGCTGCCACTGCCTCCCGCCTGGCCGGTCTTCGTCAGCCACGCCGAAGCCTCCGCGTACGCGCGCTGGCGCAACTCGCGCCTTCCCTCCGAGGCGGAGTTCCACCGCGCCGCCTACGGGACGCGGTCCGGAAGCGAGCGCTCCTATCCGTGGGGAGAGGAATCTCCCGATCGCACCCGCGGAAACTTCGACTTCGCCCGCTCCGACCCGGTGCCGGTCGGATCGTTCCCGGCCGGAGCGAGCGCGTGGGGCGTTCGCGATCTCCTCGGCAACGGCTGGGAGTGGACGTCCACGGTCTTCGGGCCTTTCCCCGGCTTCGAGCCGATGCCGTCTTATCCCGTATATTCCGCGGACTTCTTCGACGGAAAACACTGGGTGATGAAGGGTGGATCTTTCGCGACGGCGAAGCCGCTTCTGCGGCGGAGTCTCCGCAACTGGTTCCGGGGAAACTACCCGTACGTCTACGCGACGTTTCGAACCGTTCGAGACGCGTAAAGGTCCGCCGAGTCGAAGCCGAGAGCGGACGCGCCCACGGCCAAGAGCCTGATCCCTTCGAGCGTCGCCGCGCCTCCGCTGGAGGCCGTCCGCGACTTCGCGCGCGACGTCGCGCGGGACCTCGCTCTCTCCCCGAAGCAGATCCAGTCGAGGTACCTGTACGACGCGCTCGGCTCGTCGCTCTTCGAGTCGATCTGCCGGTTGCCGTGGTACCGCATCACGCGCGCCGAGGCGCGGCTGCTCAATCGCTGGGCGTCCGAGATGGTCGCACCGCTGGAGGACCCGGTGACGCTCCTCGAGCTGGGTTGCGGGAGCGGCGAGAAGATCGCGCTTCTCGCGGAGGCGCTGCGGAGCCGGCGCCGGCGCGTCGCGATCCACCTGATCGACATCTCGCCGACCGCCCTCGAGCTTTCGGAGCGCACCCTCGGCGCGCTCGAGCACGTCTCGGTCGTCGGGCACCGCGCGACCTACGAGGAGGGCCTCCGTCACGCGGCGCGGGAGCGGCCGCCACACGGCGGGCTGCTGGTCCTCTTCCTCGGATCGAACATCGGCAACTTCGATCCGCCGGCCTCGCAGGATTTCCTTTCCGAAATTCGCCGGGCGATGCGGCCGGGTGACGCGCTCCTCCTGGGCGCGGACCTGATCAAGCCGGTCGACGAGCTCCTGCTCGCCTACAACGACCCGCTCGGCGTCACCGCGGCGTTCGACAAGAACCTTCTCGTCCGGATGAACCGCGAGCTCGGCGCGAACTTCGACCTGACTTCGTTCGAGCACCGCGCGATCTGGAACCCCGGCGAGCGCCGCGTCGAGATGCACCTGGTCTCGCTTCGGGACCAGATCGTGCAGATCCGGCGCGCGGGAGTGGACGTGCGCTTCGAGAAGGGAGAGTCGATCTGGACCGAGAGCTCTTACAAGTACGAGCCGCACGAGGTCGTGGAGCTCGTCAGCGCCGCGGGTTTCCGCAGCCACGCGCAGTGGACCGATCCCGAAGCGCGCTTCGCGCTGACGCTCTTCGTCGCGGAGTAGGTCGCGCCAGCGGCCGGGGAAAAAATGGGAAGCTTGCGCGGGGCGATCGAGGTTTTCGCGTTGCGGAAGATTTTGATCCGAAAGGACGGTTCGATGAAGAAAGTCTTCGCCCTTCTCCTCGTCCCCGCTCTCGCGCGAGCCGCCGGTCCGGCCCCTTCCGCCGTTTCTCCCGCGGAAACGACCGCCGCGAAGGCGATCACGGAGGACCTCATCCGGGGACACGTCCGCTTCCTCGCCTCGGACCTTTTGGAGGGACGCGCACCGGCATCGCGCGGAGACCTCCTCGCCCAGCAGTACGTCCAGGCGCAGATGGAAGCGCTCGGGCTCGAGCCCGGCTCGCCCGGCGGCGGTTGGCTCCAGAAGGTGCCGCTCGTCGGGATCGTGGGCAACGTTCCGCAGAAGCTCACCGTCGAGAAAGATCGTCACGGAGTCGAGCTCACGAAGCTCGAGGACTACGTGGCGTTCTCGGGAACCCAGAAGCCCGAGTCCCGGGTCGACAAGGCCGAGATCGTCTTCGTCGGATACGGGATCGTCGCGCCCGAGTTCCAGTGGGACGACTACAAGAACGTCGACGTCAAAGGCAAGGTCCTCCTGATGATGAACAACGATCCGGAGGATGATCCGAAGGTCTTTGCCGGGAAGACCCGGCTCTGGTACGGCCGCTGGGACTACAAGTACTCGATCGCGGCTCAGAAAGGTGCGATCGGCGCGTTCATCATTCACACGCAACCCTCGGCCGGATACCCGTGGCAGGTCGTTCAGAGCTCCTGGTCGCGGGAACGCTTCGAGCTGCCGTACGAAGGGGAGCCGCGGGTCGAGATCAAGGGATGGTTCACCGAGGATGCGTCGAAGAGGGTCGCCTCCTTAGGTGGGCAGGACCTGGACCGGCTGCGCGCCGCCGCCATCAAAAGGGACTTCCGTCCGGTGCCGCTCGGCGTCGAGCTCTCGATGAGAATCGAGAACACGGTGCAGACCCGGGAGAGCGCGAACGTCATCGGAAGGTTTCCGGGAAGCGATCCGCGGCTGGCTCGCGAGGCGGTGATCTATACCGCCCACCACGATCATCTCGGTATGAAGACCGACCCGAAGCCGGGCGAGGACGCGATCTACAACGGTGCACTCGACAATGCTTCCGGGGTCGCCTCGATTCTCGCGATCGCGAAGGCCTTCGGGCAGCTACCGAAGCGGCCGCGGCGCACCGTCTACTTCGCCTCGGTCACCGCGGAGGAGCAGGGCCTGCTCGGCTCCGAGTACCTGTCCAAGCACCCGCCGGTCGAGCCCGGACGGATCGCGGCGGACATCAACATCGACGGGGTGAGCATCTTCGGCCGCACGAAGGACCTGACCATGGTCGGTTTCGGAAAATCGTCGCTCGACCCGATCATCGTCTCGCTGGCGAAGATGCAGGGCCGGGTCGTCACGCCCGACCAGTTCCCGGACCGCGGTTTCTTCTACCGCTCCGACCAGTTCAGCCTGGCGAAGGTCGGGGTCCCCGCCGCTTACTTCCACACCGGCACCGAGGTCGTCGGAAAACCAGCCGGGTGGGGAACGAAGAGGATCGAGCAGTGGGAGGAGAAGGATTATCACCAGCCGTCCGACGAGCTTCGCAGCGACTGGGACCTTTCCGGAGCAGTCGAGGACATTCGCCTCGACTTCTGGCTCGGCGTGAAGGTGGCGAACGCAGAACGGATGCCGGAGTGGAACCGCGGAGACGAGTTCGAGGCGGCACGGAAGAAGGCCCTGGCGGCGGTCGCGACGGGGCAGCCATGAAGCGGCTTCCGTTCTTCGCCGCGATCTGTTTTCTCTTCGCGGCGGTGGACGCGCACGCCCAGGGCACGAGCGGTCTCCACTTCGGGGTCGAAGGCGGCATCTCGTACCCGCAACGGGATGCGAAGGATTCCTACGACAACGGCTGGAACGGAGGCGCGCTGCTGGTCTGGAATCCGCCGGTCATCCCGGTGGGCCTGCGCGTCGACGGCTCGTACCACAAGCTCGACGGCAAGAATGCAACGATCGGCGATGCCGATATCCTCGCCGGGACGGCCGACGTCGTCGTCGGGTTTCGCGCGATCCTTCTGAAGCCCTATTTCCTCGGGGGTGTCGGTTACTACCGTCTCGACTTCTCGCAGGACTCGGGTCCCGGCGCCTTCCGGGGAAAGCAGAACGAGACCGGCTGGAACGCGGGCGCGGGAGTCTCGATCCGCCTGCGAAAGATCGACCTGGTCGTCGAGGCGCGGTACCACAGCGTCTCGACGGAGGGGAGCCGCTTCCAGTTCGTACCGGTTTCGGTCGGGCTGGTCTTCTAGTTCTTGAGACTCGCGCAGGCTGGGTGGCCGCGATAAGTCGGCGGCGCGGCACCTTCGCGCGGGGAAGGCATCAGGTCGCTCCCGCGCACCGTGTAGGTCCAGCGGGCTTTCCCGGTCTTGTCGTAGAGCTGCATGTCGAGGGTCCGATCGTTGCACGCGCCCCGGAACCGGAGCATCCCGAAGTTGTGCATGTCGTTGACCAGGGACGTGCCGGGGACGCGGAGCGGGTTGTTCGCCTCGGCCGGCTCGACCGACAGTCCCGCGGTGAACGGGGAAGCCGTGAAATCGTAGAGCGGGTAGGAGCCCGGCGGCGTCACGCGGAGCAGCTCCGCAGCGTGCCGGTCGCCCGACAGAAACAGAACTCCCCGGATCCGGTTCTTCTCGATCCAGTCGAGGAGCTCCTTCTGCTCCGTCGCGTAGTGCGCGAACGATTCGCCGTGGCTGTTCGAGTTCAACATCTGGCTCCCGTTGACCACGACCTTGAACGGCGCCGCGCTGTAAGAGAGCGCGTGTTCGAGCCAGCGAAGCTGCTCCCGTCCGAGCATCGTCTTGTCGGCCGTTTCGGCGGCTCTCTCGGGCGTGCGGTACATCCGGTCGTCCAGCAGAAAGAAGTCGACGTCGCCCCATGCGAACTGTCCGAAGACGCCGTCGACGCCGCGCGCGCCGTAGGTCGGATTCGCCCAATAGGTCTTGAAGATGTCGAAGCTCTCTCTCCAGTAACGGTTGATCCAGGTGGAGTCGTTCGGGCCGAAGTCGTGGTCGTCCCAGATCGCGTAGTGGTGTGCCGTCGCGAGGAGGGGCTGCAGTGCCGGCTCCTCGCGGCCGATCGCGTTGCGCCTCTTCATCGCGGCGACGCTCCCGAAGTCGGGCTCCCGATAGTAGATGTTGTCGCCGAGCCAGAGCATCACGTCCGGCTTCAACGCCGCGATCGTGCGGAAGATCTTCGGATCCGAACCGTAGGGAGTGCCCGGCCGGTCGAACTTCGGCTCGTTCGCGTAGTAGCAGGAGCCGAACGCGACCGCGAAGTCGGGCGGCTTGCTCCGCCATTGCCAGAAGGGTTGAGTATTGAGGACCCCGCTCGTCCCTCCCGCCGGGAACGGGGCTGGCGCGCCGGCGACCAGGACCTCGTAGGAATAGCGGGTACCCGGCTCGAGTCCCGACACCACGAAGAGTGCGGCGTCGTCGGTCTTCTCGCCCGCCAAAAGCGGCGGCGTCGTCCGGGTCTCGGCGCGCTTGCCTTCCGGCCAGTAGCGCAGCCGGACCTCCGCGGGCGCGGTCGTCTGAATCCATACGGACGCCTCGGTCAGGTCGGCGTAGCCGAGCATGGGACCGGAGCGGATGCGGGCGGCTTCGCCCTTCGGCGCAGCCGCGCGCTGCGGGCGAGCGGCCAGAAGCGTGGACGCGAGAATCACGGCGAGGGCCGAAATCGACTTTTTCATGAAGAAATCCTAACTTGGTCCTCGGCGTTCGCTTCGCGAACGGCGGACAGAGAGTCAAAACGGGAGTCCTTTTGAGTCAAACTGGTCGGCTGTGGGACGGTTTTCCGAGACCGTGAAATCCCGCCGCTCGTTTCTCCGGCTCGTGTCCCTCGGCGGCGCGGCCTCTCTGGCGGCTGCGAATCCGGCCTGGGCGAAGAAGAAATCGAAGAGTGCCGACTCGATCTCGGCGCCGCCGCCGATCAAGCCCCGCGTTCTGCGACCCGGCGACACCGTGGGCCTGGTGGCTCCCGCTTCGTACACATTCGACCTCTGGCAACTCGACGACGCCTCCGCGCGCGTCGAGGCGCTCGGCCTCCAGCCGAAATTCGGAAAGCACGTCCGCGGCCGACGCGGCTTTCTTTCGGGAACCGACGACGAGCGTCTCGAGGACCTGCACTCGATGTTCGCCGACCGGGGCGTCGCCGCCATCTTCGCGCTGCAGGGAGGTTATGGAACTCCGCGGCTGCTCGACCGGCTCGACTACGACCTGATTCGGCGGAATCCGAAGATCCTTCTCGGCTATTCCGACATCACGGGACTCCACCTCGCCATCGGCAAGAAAGCGGGCCTCGTGACCTTTCACGGCCCCAACATGGTCGGCGCGCTGCCGCCGCGAACGCTCGAGCTCTTGAAGAAGGCTCTCTTCGTGCCGGAGCCGATCGGGGAGGTGACCAATCCCGCGGAGCCGGACCCGCTGAACGTCGAGTTTCCCCTGCGGACGGTGGCGCCCGGCGTCGCGCGCGGGCGGATCGTCGGAGGAAACCTGACTCTCGTCTCCGCCACGATGGGAACGCCTTACGAGATCGAGACGAAAGACCGGATCGTCTTCCTGGAAGACACGGGGGAAGCGCCCTATCGGATCGACCGGATGCTGGTTCAGCTCCGTCTCGCCGGAAAGCTCCAGCAGGCGGCGGGGATCGTGTTCGGAACCTGCACCGACTGCGGGCCCGGGAAGTCGAGCTTCGAGCTCTCGCTTTCTCTCTCCGAAGTTCTGGAAGAGCAGCTCGGATCGCTCGGCAAGCCGGTGCTCGCCGGCCTCGTCTTCGGCCACACCAAGGAGAAGGCGATCCTTCCGATCGGGGTCGAGGCTGAGCTCGACGCTTCGGCGCACCACGTGACCATCACGGAGGCGGCGACGCTTCCGGCGTAGTCCGCGGCGCCGAAGAATCCCGGGCTCGCTCCGGTCCGGATGACGGCGAAAACAAAAGGGCGGGGTCTTCCCCCGCCCTCGACGATCCCCGAAGCCTTCTTCTAGAAGTCGAACCGCGCGGCCACCTGAAACGTCCGGGGTGTCCCGACGCTGCTCGCCCGGAGGAACGCGGCGAGAGGCGTCGAGCCATTCGGTCCCCAGACGTTGCTCGGAAAGGAGCGGTTCGGCTCGTTGGTGCAGTTGAAGCACTCGATTAGGCCCGTCAGATCGCCCGGCCCGATCCGGAACGCCTTTGAGAGACGCAGGTTGAGCGAGTGGAAGTCGAGCTGCCGGTAGCTGTTCCGGTCGAAATGGTTGCCGTCGGGCGCGGTCGGGCGGTCGGTTCCGGGCACGCCGTCGCCGTTGACGTCCGCGTTGACGATCGGATTTCTCGGCTGGCCGCTGTTGTAAACGTAGCTGCCCGACA
>DASWDK010000334.1:0-4374 GCA_036395335.1 Thermoanaerobaculia bacterium | reverse complement strand
CAGCCGTCGGCGGCTCGTCACCAGTTGCCGGACGGTGTCGAAGTGGCGCTCGATCGTCTTTCCCCGCTCGAACGCGTCCACCACCGACGGATAGATGTAGGACGCGCGGCAGACCGAGGGTGTGTTGCCGAGGATGTCCGCGGTCTGACGGACGGCGGAGACAACCTTTTTCTTCCGGACAGTGCGGCTGTCGGAAGGATCGGCGCCGGCACGGGCGAGGGCCCACGCGCAGAGGAGCGTTCCCGCCCAGGTCCGGAAGTCCTTCGCGCTGAAGTGCTCTCCCATCACCTCCTTGATGTAGTGGTTGATGCGGCGGCGCTTGATGTCGGTCATCCGACCTTCCATGTCGACGGACTTGAAGAGCTCCGGGCCCGGCAGCTTCTTCAGTTTCCGGATGATCGAAGCCACGACCCGGTCTCGCGTCTCGGCGTGCTGGGGCTTGCCGGATTTCCCGGGGAAGTCGAAGTGGACGAGGTCGCCCTCGAGAGTCACGTGCCGTTTGCGGAGAGTCGCGATCCCATAGCTGCCGTTCTCCGAAGCGTAGATCTGGCTGCCCGGCCGCAGGAAAGCCGTCGAGAGGATCCGCAGCATACAGGCCAGGACCTTTTCACGCGGGAGGCCGGGCAGCGCGAGGTGCCGCTCCACGGTCGCGCGCATTTGCGGCAGGGCTTCGGCGAAATGAAGGAGGCGGCGGAACTTCTCGGCCTCGCGTCGCCGGACGTGGGCGTCGCTGTAGCGGTACTGCCACCTCCACGCTGCGTCCTGCCCGACCGCCTGCAGCGCAGAGTTCGCCGAAGCGGCGATCGCCACGCCTTTCCAAGCGGGAGGCAGCACAAGCCTGTGAATCCGTTCCCGGTCTTCCGCCGTCGGTGGCCGGCCGTTCGCGGTCACGTACCGGAAGCCCTTGCGGAGAGACCCGAGCCGCCGAATCCCCGTTTTCTGGAGTCTTTCGATTCGCGTCATCCGGTCCCGTAAACGCCGTTGCGAAACAAGAAGGGTGCCAGCGGACGCTCCCCTCGACCAAAAACGAGCGATCGCGACAACTTGCTGAGCCCGCTTCCGTCGATTCCGGGAGACGACGGGATCCGACACCCTGCCGTTTTGCCGCGCGCCGTCGCGTGGCTCATCTTTTGCTGCTCTCGGCTGTGCCCACAGCGAGAACCTTTCATCCGAGTCAGGGCGGTTTTTTCGGGAGACAACGAAAGGAGGACGTTCCGTTGCCTCAAGTCAAAGGAGAAGGAAGAGGGTTCGCCGGAATGGACGAAGAGAGGCGGAGAGAAGTCGCGCGGATGGGCGGCCGGGCGGCGCATCAGAAGGGCACCGCGCACGAGTTTTCTCCGGAAGAGGCCCGGGAAGCGGGACGCAAGGGTGGCCGGGCGGTCAGCCAGAACCGCGAGCACATGTCGGCGATCGGACGCGAGGGCGGCGAGTCCCGAGCGGCGAGTCACACGAGGCGCGTCTTTCCGGAAGAGCGAGCCGAGCAGGACCTGTCTCCGAGTCGAAGCGTGGGTTCGCGCCAGGGCCGGCGGATCGAGATCGAAGAAGAGTCCGAGGATATCGAGCCAGGCTAGGCGACTCGTGAGTCTCGTGGCAGGCTCCTTGCTGCCTTCCCGTTCGCCGTGCCGAAAAACGAGCTGAAGTGCGACCACGCAGGCTGCCGTTGCGAAGAGGTCCTCGTCGAGCGGGGCAACAAGAGGTTCTGCAGCGAGCGATGCGCGGAGATGGAGATGTCGGAAACGCCCGACCCTCTCTGCCAGTGCGGACATCCCGACTGCGCCGCGTGAGGCGTCCCGGCGACCGCCCGAAAGACGCGGGCCGGGCCGCCGACTGGATGCATTTCCCCGAACCGGGCGGTCTTCCCGCGGGCTGCGCCGGGATGACGCCCCCCGAAACGGACGCGCTGATCTGAAGCCGGAGGAGCACGACGCGGGAGCGCCCGGCTCGCCTTCCTGAGTCTGGCAAGTGCGTTGCTTTACCTCGGATCGGGAGGCGCCACCATGCGCGCGATTTGGAGCGGCCACATCACTTTCGGCTTGATCTCGATTCCGGTCGGGCTGTACGCGGCGATCGAGGCCTCCGAACACGTCTCCTTTCGTCTCCTGCACCGCAAGGACATGGCTCCGATCAAGTACAAGAAGTTCTGCAGCGAGGAGGACATCGAGGTCGGGAACGACGAGATCGTGAAAGGCTACGAGGTCTCGAAGAAGAAGTTCGCCGTCGTCGAAAAGGAGGAGCTCGAAGAAGTCCAGGAGGAAGTCGGCGAAGGCGACCGGACGATCGACGTGGTTCAGTTCGTGGAATTCTCTTCGCTGAACCCGCTCTCTTTCGAAAAACCGTACTACCTCGCGCCGCAGAAGGGCGGGGAGAAGGCCTATGCGGTACTGCGCGACGCGCTGACCGACGCGAACCGCGTCGGTATCACCCGCTTCTATCTCCGCACCCGACCGCTCCTTGCCGCGCTCATTCCGGGGAAGAGGGCTCTGGCGCTCGAAGTCCTTCGCCCCTTCGAGGAGCTGCGCGATCCGGGCGAGCTCTCGATTCCCGCCTCCGAGAAGAAGTCCGCGGAGGTGAAGATGGCGCGGCTCCTGATCGACCAGATGTCCACCGAGGAATGGGACCCGGCGAAGCATCCCAACGAGTACCGTCGCGCCCTCGAAAAGCTCCTCTCCTCGAAACGCAAGTTCGCGTTGAAGGAGGGGAAGCCAAAGGAAGCGGAGAACGTCGTCGACCTGATGGAGGCGCTGCGCAAGAGCGTGGGGCAGGCCGGCGGTCGTGCGCGGCCGAAGAAAGCGGCGTCCCGGCGCGGAGCAGCCTAGGAAAGATCGGAAAAAAGAGGAAAAAACCGATGCGGCGAGACGTGGTCGTTACGGGCGGCGTCGTCTTGAGCACACTCGTCGCGCTCGCTATCAGCGCCGGGTGGAAGAAGCGGAGCGCGGCCGTTTTTGCTCCCTCGAGAGCGATCGGCGCCGGCAAGGCTCGTGCGTCCGCTCCCTCCCTGCCCGAGCCCACCGACGACCTGGTCGATCGATATCGGCACGCGGCGGCGATCTAGCGAAATGGGGCAGCGCCGCCAGGGTCCGGTCCGACGCCACCTGCAACGTGTGGTGTTTCGCGCGCTGCGCGGCGGCTTCCCGCGTCTGTGCTGGTTCTCTCCCAGGCTCTCCGCGCTTCTCGCGGAGCTTCTGTTCCGGACGCCGCCCCGCTCTCCGCGGTTGAAGCGCGAAGAACGCGCGCTCTTCGCGGGCCGGTTCTCGAAGACGCCGTTTCGAGCCGGGGCTCTGCCGACATGGACCTGGGGTGAGGGGCCGGCGGTCCTTCTGGTGCACGGGTGGGGCGGCCACGCCGGCCGGCTGACGCCGTTCGTCGAACCGTTGATCGCATCGGGCTTCTCGGTCGTGGCGTTCGACGCGCCGGGGCACGGTTCTGCTCCCGGGAGGCGGTCTTCTCTGCCGGAAATGGTCGACGCGATCCGGGCGGTTGCCGACGCCGCCGGACCTTTTCACACGGTCATCGGACACTCGCTCGGAGCGACCGCCTGCGCTCTCGCCGTCAAATCGGGCCTGCCGGTGTCGCGCGTCGTGCTGCTCGCGCCGGCCGCGGAACTGGAAAAGTACTCCGGCCGATTCGCGCGGATCCTCCACATCCCCCCGACCGTGCGTGACTCGATGAAGAGACGGCTCGTTCGGCGCTACAGAATTGCATGGACCGATCTGCGCATTCCCGGAAGCCCGCTGGCGGGCGCGGTCTCGCTCCTCGTCTTTCACGACCGAGGCGACGTCCGGGTGCCGCTCCGGGACGGACTCGAGATCGTCGCGAGCTGGCCGCGCGCGGAGCTCGTGTGTACCCGAGGGCTCGGACATCATCGAATCCTCCGGGATCCGAAGGTCATCGCGCGGACCATCCGGTTCCTCGTCTCAGGCATCCGTCCGGCGGCCGAGCCGGCCCGACGCCGCCCGGCTCGCCTGCATCCGGTGACCGTTTCCTGAACGGCGTGTTCCACCGGATCGAGCCGGTCGCGGCGCGCTGACTCCGATCCGGGGGAGGATGGGGCGGCGATGAAAGGAGTCTCGCCGTGAAATCCTCCGAACCCTACGACGTCCTGATCATCGGCGCCGGCCAGGCGGGCCCTCCGCTCGCGATCGAGCTCTCGAAAAAGCGGTGGCGGGTCGCGCTCGCGGAGCGTAAACAGCTCGGTGGATCGTGCGTGAACTTCGGGTGCACGCCGACCAAGGCGGTCGTCGCTTCTGCGCGGGTCGCCCATCTCGCGCGACGTGGCCGCGAGTTCGGCATTCGGATCCCGGAGGTCGAACCAGACCTCGCCGCGGTGCTCGACCGGGCGCGCGGAATCGTCCTGCAGACCCGGGCGGGACTTCG
>DASWDK010000333.1:0-2675 GCA_036395335.1 Thermoanaerobaculia bacterium | reverse complement strand
TCTTCTAGGGCGGCCATCGCCCAAACGGTCATGGGAGTCCAATCGTAAAAGGAGAGACATGCTGTCCCTAAATGAGCTGTTCGGCCCGGTCCTCGGTGTTCTCGCAGCTGGACGGCTCCTGGTGCCGCCCGGAGGGTGGGAGGGTCATGCTCCTCCTTTTCGGCACGTCACCGACATTGCGGTTTCGGCGAAGAATGGGCTCGTCGTCTACGCGACAGCGGACGACGCGTTCCAGGACCCGGACGGCCTCTGGCATTATCCGAGCGCCGTTTTCCGGACTGCCGACGGCGGCTCGACATGGACAAAACTGGCCACGGCGCCCGACGGTGACCGGGCAAAGGCGATCGCCATCGACCCATTTGACCCCCTGCATCTCATCGCGGCAACGGATGGACCTTCAGGCTCTCACATCTACCTGACGAGGGACGGCGGAATCACCTGGGTACACGTGGTCGATACGCCCGGTTGCTCGTTCCCGTCGCTCGCGTTCGACTCCACCTTCGCCGGCAGGGCTTACGCGGACTGTGGGCGGCTACTCAGAAGTGACGACGGGACGACATGGACGACCCTGGACGTCTCGATCCCCGCGACGATCACGACCGACGCGACGGGAGCCGTTTACGCGGTCGCGAGCGACCGGATTCTGCGGAGCACGGATCACGGCGCTTCGTGGACCCGAATCATGGATGCTCCGACCGGATGTCCCTCCATAACAACGCTGGCCGTGGATCCCGGCGACTCCGGCATTCTGTATGTCGGGACGGGACGAAATTTCTTCGGACGCTTCGAATGCGGCGGTGTCTACAAGAGTCTCGATGGCGGGCGCACCCTGACTCGCACTCCTCTTCCGGACCAGTTCGTTACCGGGGTCACGCTCGACGCAACGGACTCGTCGATCGTCTACACGTGTTCGGTCTACAGCGGAGGGTTCTTCTCGGGCCCGGCGCTCGTTTCACGCAGCCTCGACGCAGGGCAAAGCTGGAACGCTTTCAGCCAGCCTGGGCTGGAGCTCGGACGCATTCTTTCCACGCCGGAACGACTTCTTTACGGTTCAGGACCGAGCGGTTTCGTCCGTCGATCGATTCTCGAGACCCGGGTTGTGACGCCCCGGGCGGCGCGGTGAGTGATCAGAGTCGCGCGATCGACAACGCCCGCTTCGTTCGCGTTCTCCGCCGCTTGCCGCGCTCGCTTCTCCGTGAGGTCGAGGAAAAGCTCCGCCGCCTGGGAGAGCTCTAGACGATCTTCCGGAAGTCGCGGATGTCGCGGAAGGGCGTCTTTCTATCGCGAAAGTCCGGGCGGTAGTACTTGTTCGCGGTCTGGAATTCCTGCTGGTAGCCGTTCTCAAGCCCATTTGACTCGAGCGCCGCCAGCGCCTCCTCCCATTCCTCCGCCGTGATGGATCGAGAGAGCGCCGAGTATTTCTCGTTGGTGGCCGCGCGGTGAATCGGGTAGTACTGGGACATCAGAGAGATCGCGACGCGGGGAGACAGGGTCTCCGCGATCCAGGCCAGAGACTCGGAGATGCCCGCCACGTTCTCGGGGAGGACGAGGATGCGAACGAGAAGGCCGTTCACGAGCGCTCCCTCCTCGTCAAAGACGAGAGCCGAGCCCTTCTGCCGGTACATCTCGATCAATGCGGCCCGGGATCGCTCGGTGTAATCCGGCACCTTCGAATAGAGCCATCCCGAGGCGGAGTCGGCGTATTTCAAGTCCGGAAGATAGACATCCACGATCCCTTCGAGGAGTCTTAAGACCTCAACGGAATCGTAGGCGTTGGTGTTGTACACGATCGGGAGTCTCAATCCTTCGCGCGCCGCGAGCAGGACCGCCTTCGCCGCCTGCGGCGCGTAGTGCGTGGGCGAGACGAGCCCGATGTTGTGGCAGCCGCGCTCCTGGAGCTCCAGCATCATCGCGGCCAACCGTTCCACCGTGACCTCGTTTTTCCTTTGCGCGGCGAAGTCCTGGCTGATCTGGTAGTTCTGGCAGTAGACGCAGCGCAGGTTGCAGTTCCCGAAGAAGATGTTCCCGGCTCCTCTCGTTCCCGAGAGCGCCGGCTCCTCTCCAAAATGAGCCGTGTAGGAGGACACGACCGGATGCAGTCCCGAGGCGCAAGAGGCGAGCGCGTTCTCAAGCCGGTTGTTGCCGCAGTCGCGCGGACAGACGGTGCACGAGACGAGCAGGCCGTAGAGCCGTTCGACGCGCCGCTCGAGCTCGCCCGATGCGAGCAACTCCAGATATCCGGGACCGGGACTCATGTCAGAAGGATAACCCGGTCGCGCCTGCGTGGCATATCTTGACGGACCAAATGGCCGAATCCGGTGTGACCGCGCCCGCGACTCCGAGCCGGTGGCCCGTGCGGGCTGCCGGGCTTGCCGCCGTCCTGTTGTTTCTCTGGCTCGTCGCGCGGTTCTGGCACCCGGTCTACGGGTTCACCAGGTTCCTCCAACTCGACTCCTCCAACGACAACACGAAGATCGAGGCGTTCCGCGCGATGCCGGTCTTCGTCGATCGCGAGAGCGGCGGCTACGACGGCCTCTATTACGCGCAGATCGCCTACCATCCCTCGCTGACCGCCGCAGAGCTCGCGCGGGCGGTGGACAGCATCCCCTACCGCGCGCGCCGGATTCTCGCGCCGCTCCTGTCGTGGGTGATCGCCCTGGGAAACCCGGCATGGA
>DASWDK010000332.1:0-12727 GCA_036395335.1 Thermoanaerobaculia bacterium | reverse complement strand
ACCTCGCATCCCTCGATCGAGTAGCGGCGCTGTCCGAGGTACTTCGTGCCGAGGAATCGCTCGAAGGTCTCCGCGGCGAGGAGCTTCTCGAAGATCCGACGCCGGACCTCGCGGGGCGGAGACTCCTGTGCAGCGCCGACGCGCTGGCGCAGCCATTCCTTCTCGCCGGGGTTCGAGATGAAACGGTACTCGATGCCGACCTTGCCGCAGTACACGCGGCGCATCACGCCGATGATTTCGCGGAGCGGCATGTGCTCGCCGCCCTTCAGGCCGCCTGTCCAGAACTCCCGATCGAGGTCCCAGATCGTCAGCCCGTACGTCTCGAGATCCAGCTCCGGGTGCTCGTGCACCGGGACCATCCGCAGCGGATCCACGTCGGCAATCAGGTGCCCGCGCACGCGGTACGCGTTGATGAGCTCGAGCACCCGTGCCTGCTTTTCGATCTCGTCCTCCCGCCCGAACGCGGGGTTGCGGTCAACGGCCCAATGCAGCGGTTTGTGAGGGATGGCGAGGTCCGAGAAAACCTGCTCGTAGAAACCGTCCGCGCCCAGCAGGAGCTCCTCGATCCGGCCGAGGAAGGCACCCGACTCCGCGCCCTGGATGATCCGGTGGTCGTACGTGGAGGTGAACGTGACTACCTTGCTGACCGCGAGCTGCGACAGCGTCGCGAGCGCCATCGCGGAGAACTCCGCGGGATAGCCGATGGCACCGGTCGCGACGATCAGGCCCTGTCCCGGCAGGAGCCGCGGCACCGATGCAGTCGTGCCCAGGGTTCCCGGATTCGTCAGTGAGACGGTCGTGCCTTCGAAATCAGTCACGGACAGCTTGCCGGTTCGCGCGCGTCTGACCACGTCGTCGGTCGCGGCGACGAAGTCGGCGAACCTCATCTTCTCGACGCCCCGGACGTTCGGGACGAGGAGAGTGCGGGAGCCGTCCGCCTTCTCGACGTCCACGGCGAGCCCGAAGCGGATCTCGTCGTGGCGGATGCGCACCGGCGCTCCACCCGACGCGTCGTAGGCGTCGTTCAAACGCGGGAATCGCTTCAACGCCTGCGCGATCGCCCAGGCGACGAGCTGCGTGAAGGAGATCTTCGGCTGGTCGTTCGCCGCGCGAGAGTCGTTGATCAGCCGCCGGTTCTCGTCCGCGAGCTTGATCGGGACCTGTCTCTGCGAGGTGGCGGTGGGGACCGCGAGCGACGCCTCCATGTTCAAGGCGACCGTGAGCGCGCCGCCACGAAGCGGGAACGCTTCCTCGGCGCGGGGGAGAGAAGGCGCGGGCGGTTTTGCCGACTCCGGCGCGCGGGGCGGCTCGACGGGAGCCGGTGGAGCGGTCAACGACGGCGCCGGCTCTCCCAACCGATCCCGGAAGAACTCGCGCCATTCCTCGTCGACCGAGTCCGGGCTCTGCCGGTACCGGGAGAGGAGGTCCGCGACGTAGGTCGCGTTGTCTCCGAACTCCGCGACCAGCTCGTCGGCGAGGTCGGCCGTCTTTTCGGTGGCCACGATCCCGAATTCTAGATCGGCGGGCTTGGTACGATCGCGCCTCCCGGACCGATGAGGAGGTCTCTTGAGACGGATGACCGTTCTCGCGCTGGCGCTGACCTTCGCAACGGGGCTGCCGTGTCCTTCCCCCGGCACCGACGCGTCCCCGATCCTCGCGCCGGACATCCGGGTGACCGCGGAGTCGCTCCGCGAAACGGCGTTCGCCGGATCGCGCGCGTCCGAATGGATTCGAAGCCTGATCGATCAATCCGGGCCTCGTCTCTCCGGCTCGCCCGGCGACCGCGCCTCGGTGGCCTGGGGCCTCGAGACTCTGAAAGCGCTCGGTTTCGCGAAGGTGCGAGCGGAGAAGGTCATGGTCCCCGTCTGGCAGCGTGGAACCGAGTCGGGGGATGTCACCGCGCCCTCTCCTCACAAGCTCTTCCTGACCGCTCTCGGCGGCAGCGTCGCGACGCCCGAGGCCGGTCTCGAGGGGGAGCTGGTCGAGGTCGGCTCGCTCGACGAGCTCGCCGAAAAGAGCGAGGCCGCGGTCCGGGGAAAAATCGTTTTCTTCAACAAGCGGATGCGGCGCACGTCCGACGGCGCCGGCTACGGGGAAACCGTTCCGGTGCGCAGCTCCGGCGCCTCGCGCGCGGCGAAGCTCGGAGCGATCGGCGTCCTCATCCGCTCGGTCGGAACGGACTCGAACCGCACCCCGCACACGGGATCGCTCCGATACGAGGAGGGGGCGCCGAAGATCCCGGCCGCCGCGCTCTCGAACCCCGACGCCGATCTCCTCGAACGCCTCGACCGCGAGGGAAAGCCGGTCCGTGTGCGGTTCACGCTGGGTTGCCGCGACCGGGGAGAGACGGAGTCGGCCAACGTGATCGGCGAGATTCCCGGGCGCGGAAAACCGGAAGAGATCGTCCTCCTGGGGGGTCATCGCGACTCGTGGGATCTCGGAGAAGGGGCGATCGATGACGGAGCGGGCTGCGGGATCGTGATCGAGGCCGCGAGGCTGATCGGGGGCCTCCGAAAGCGGCCGCTCCGATCGATCCGCGTGGTTCTCTTCGCCAATGAGGAGAACGGGCTGGCAGGCGGAAAAAAGTATTTAGAGATGCATTCGGCCGAGCTCGAGCGGCACGTCGCGGCGCTCGAGGCCGATCTGGGAAGCGGCCGCCCAATTGGGCTCGCCTGGAACGCCGGACCTTCCGCCGAGCCGCTCGTCCGAGAGATCGCCGCGCTGCTGGCCCCGCTCGGCGCCTCCGACGTCACCTCGACCGGAGCCGGAGGCGCGGACATCTCCCGCCTGATTCTCGCCGGCGTCCCGCTCTTCTCCGTCCGCCAGGATGCTTCGCGCTACTTCGACTGGCACCACACAGCGAACGACACGTTTGACAAGATCGAGCCGGAGTCGCTCGATCGCGTGACGGCGGCGGTGGCGGTTTTCACGTGGGTCGCCGCGAACGTGCCGCAGCCGTTTGAGCGGATCCCGAAAGAGAAGAGGGTGCTGCCGAAGTTCTAGCTAGCTCCGCTTCGCGGCCACTTTCTCCCGAACCGCCTGGACTTCCGGATGCTGAAAACCGAGGAGCTCGGCAATCCTTCGCGCGAGCTGCCCTTCGACCGCGGTCAGCACGCCGTCGGAGTAAACGACGCCCCAGATCGCCTCGATCAGCCGGAGCCTCTGTTCGCGGGAAAAGCTCTCCGTCACGAGCTTCGTGAACTGGTAAAGATCCACGCTCGCTTTGCGGGCTTCCTCGGCGAGCCGCAGAACTTCCCGCACGTCGTCGGCGGCGACGCCCAAGTCTTCGCGCGCGTGGCGCGCGATTCTCTCCCTCTCGTCGGCGGTGAACGTCGAATCGGCATGGGCGATCTCGAGAAGGAGCGCACAAGCTGCGACCGCGACGGGGTCGGGCGCGCCGTTCTCGGGCTCCACCGCTCGCGACGAAAAGAAAGAACGCAGGGCTTCGAGGACCATTTCGGGAGTCTAAGCCCGATCGGTAATGGCCGTTATTCGAGGCAAAACCCGGAAACTTTTCGGACGTCCAATGCGTACAGAGAGGGTGGAGTCACGAATGAATCGCCGCGAACTCGAAACATTTTTCCTGACGCTGGAGTCGACGCCCGCGCTTCTCGCCCGGGCCGCGGCGGAGCTTCCGGAGGACAGGGTGCGACAGCGGGGCACGACCGGAGGCTTTTCCCTAGTCGAGCACGTCTGGCACCTCGCCGACCTCGAGCGCGAAGGCTACTTCGTTCGCATCCGCCGGCTGCTGACGGAGGACGAACCGCTCCTTTCGAACTTCGATGGAGAGCGTGTCGCAAGCGAGCGCGTGTATCACCGGCGCGACCTCGCCGAAGGGCTTCTCGCGTTCACGACAGCCCGCACGCGCAACCTCCAGAGACTGCGGGACGCCTCGGCCGACGACTGGAGGCGGGCAGGACGGCAGGAAGGCGTCGGGCGGATCGTGCTGTCGGACATCCCGCGAATGATGACCGAGCACGACCGCGCCCATGGTGTGGAGATCGCCGAGCTCGTCCGCGAACTTCGGGACTCGATCGTGCCGCCGGCGACGCGCCCCCCGCAGGTCTCCGTGTTCGCCTGAACCGGGAGCGGAAGAACTCACGGCTCGACGGGCTGTCGCTCCCTCCTCTTCTTCAGCCACTCCCGCGCGCCGGCGATGATCCCCGGCAGAATCGACAGGAAGATCACGATCACAATGACGATCTCGATGTGCTCGCGCACGCCGGGAATCTTCCCGAGGAAGTAGCCGATCCCGGTCATCGAGACGACCCAGAAGAGTCCACCGACGACGTTGAATGACAGGAAGCGCCTGTAGTTCATCTCCCCCATTCCGGCGACGATCGGCGCGAACGTCCTCACGACCGGAATGAAGCGGGCGATGATGATCGTCTTGCCGCCGTGCTTCTCGTAGAAGTCGTGCGCGCGGCGGAGATGGGCGGGATTGAAGAGGAGCGACTTCGGCCGCTTGAAGAGCGCCTGCCCGACGCGCCGGCCGAACCAGTACCCCACGGTGTCTCCGGCGATCGCGGCGACGACGAGGAGCACGTTCAAGGTCCCGATGTCGATCTGGCCGGCGGCGGCGAAGACTCCTGCGGTCACGAGGAGCGAGTCACCCGGCAGGAAGAAACCGATCATGAGCCCCGTCTCCGCGAAGACGATCGCCGTCATCGCGGTCAGGCCTCCCAGACGGACGAGAGCCTCGACGTCGGTGAGCTTGTGGAAGAGCTCCTTCAGCCATTCCATCGCGTCAGTCGGCTGGGTGGTGTGCTTCGACGACGGAAGAGATCCCGCCTCGCGAAAAGAACCTGCCGGTTACCGTCATCCTCTTCGGCCGGCAGGCCGCGACGCAATCGCGCAGGATCCGGTTGACGGCGTTCTCGTAAAAGATGCCGACGTTGCGATACGCGACGATGTAGAGCTTCAACGACTTCAACTCCAGACAGAGCGCGTCGGGCACGTAGCGGATCGTCAGGTGCCCGAAGTCGGGCAATCCCGTCTTGGGACAGATCGCGTTGTACTCCGGAATCTCGACCGCGATCTCGTAGTCGGAATACTGGTTCGGCCACGTCTCGATCGCCGGCAGCTCGGCGTCGAGTCCCGACCTCGCATGCTCCTTCGTGTATTCCGTCACGCTTGCGCCCGCGAGTCAGGTCGCGAGCCCGACGCGCGCTCCGCGGAACTCCATCTCGAGCGCCTCGCGAATCCGCACCGCGACCGGACCCGGCCGTCCGTTCCCGATGACCCGGCCGTCGATCTCGACGAGGGAGTACGTCCACAGCGTCGTCGAGGCGAGGAAGACCTCGTCGCAAGAGAAGAGCTCCTCGACCGCGACCGGCCGCTCCTCGATCCGGAAGCCGAGACCTGAAGCCGCTTCGAGGGCAGCCGCACGGGTGACCCCGGGAAGGATTCGAGGCCCTTTCGGCGCCGTGCGGAGAACCCCCCCCGAAACGGCGAAGAGGTTTGACTTGGTTCCTTCCCAGGCGATTCCGTCCCGCACGAGGATCGCTTCGATCGCGTCGGCCTCTCGCGCCCTCTGGGAGGCGAGCACGTTGGGCAGCAGCATGACGGTCTTCACGTCGCAGCGACCCCATCGTTCGTCGGGCGCGAGGATCGCGCGCCCCCCTTCGGGAGGCGGAGGTGGATCGGTCAGCCGCGCGAATGCAAACACGGTCGGGGGCGTCCCGGCCGGCGGGAAGGCATGCGATCGCGGAGCGGCACCCCGCGAGACCTGCGCGTAGACGAGCGCGTCATCGCGGCCGAGCCGGTTCTCCTCGAGAAGCCGCACCGCGACTTCCGGGAAGAATCCCGGCTCCACGGCGATCTGGAGCGCTGTGAGACCGTGCCGCATGCGCACCAGGTGCTCCGCGAGTCGGTACGGACGCCCCGCCGCAAATCGAACGACCTCGTAGATCGCGTCCGCAAACAGGAATCCGCGGTCTTCGGGAGAGATCTTCGCATCTTCGCGCGGAAGGAAACGGCCGTTCAGGTAGACGATCACGCAACGGATTGTACGCGGAGCGCGCGCCAGGCCGGAGTGCGAAAGCCCCCGTTTGAAATCTCCGTCCGCCGTTCGCGAAGCGAACGCCGCGGACCTAGTCTTCCCCGATCTCCCGCGGTCGTTTCCCGTTTTCTGTTTCCTGCTTCCCGGCCTGAAACTCCCGGACCGCTCGGGCGAGATCCTCGCTTCCGGCGAGCAGGCGATACGCGACCTCGGCGTGGGGCAGCGCTTCCGCCAGAGCCCGGCGCCGCTCGGCGCGCAGGAGATCGCGAGCGGCGGCGAGGGCGGCGGGGCTCGTCGAAAGAAGCAGCCCGACGAGGCGACCCGTCTCCGTCTCGAGATCGGACGGCGCGACCGCGCGCGCCGCAAAGCCCGCCTGCGCCGCTTCGCGACCCGACACCGTTCGTCCGGTCAGGATCCATTCCGCCGCGCGTGCGCCGCCGATCCGGACGGGGAGAAGCGCCGCGGCGCCCGGGGGGAAGCATGCGAGCCGGATTTCGGGGAATCCGATGCGCGAGTCTTCGGTCGCGAGGACGACGTCGCACGCCGCGGCCAGCTCCGCTCCACCGCCGAGGCAGGCGCCCGAGACCGCCGCGATCGTCACGGCCGGAGTCTTGACGAGGGCATTCAGCGCGTTGCGCATGGCCGAGAGCATCGTTTCGATCGCCTTCGGCTCCGGAACATGCTCGGCCACCGAGACTCCCGCCGAAAACGCGCGCGGCAGGCCGGAGAGGACGAGCACACGCGAGCCGGCGGACTCGAGGACGAGCCGCGCGAGCTCCTCGAGGGCCGCGACGTCGAGGACGTTGACCGGGGGGATCTCGATCGAGAGATCGGCGCGGCCCAAGGTCGCGGCCAGGCGCAGCGGCACGCCCCTTCTTACCTCAGGAAGCGCTCTTGCGGGGAGTCTTCCGGGCGGGCGGCGCGGGAGTGGCCGCCGGTTTCGTCAGTTTTTCCTTTTCCCGACGGTAGACCGCGAGCGCGTTGTTGATGTGCGACTCGGAAAGCGGAACGTTCCGGATCTGGTTGTCCGGCTCCCGCAGTCGGACCTCGACGTATTCCTCGGCCACCCCGGAGCGAATCAGCTTCTGAACGATCTCGTTCAACCTCTTGACGTAAGCAAGAGTATCGGCGATTCCCGTGATCGGGCCGATCGTGCCGTGGCCGGGGACCATCTTTTCGACCGGCGCGGCGGCGAGCTGCGGCAGGACCTTCGCCCAGGACTCCGCATCCGCATCGGGCAAATGCAGGTCGGGGAGGCGTCCGTTCGACGCCACATCGCCGGCGAAGAGCACCTTCTCGGCGGGCAGCAGCACGACGAGATCGCCAGAAGTATGCGCGGGACCCAGGTATTGAACGTCCGCGCGTCGCAGCCCGTCGAAGAGAATCAACCTCTCCGAGACGGTCATCAGAGTCGGCGAGATTCGTTTTCCCGCCAGCGGATCGGCGGGGTCCTTCGAGGACTGAATGATGTAGTTCAAAACGGAAGGGGCGGCGTGCTCGTGGCAGATCACCTGCGCGCCCGCCGCAACGAACGCGCGCGTCCCGGTCGTGTGATCCGCGTGCGCATGGGTGAGGACGAGATAACGGACGGGCTTTCCGCCGGTCGTCTCCGTGATCTGGCTCAGCATTTCCTTCGCGGTGGCCGCGTCGCCTCCCGAGTCGACGGCGACGACCCCGTCGCCGTAGAGGAACCAGCCGACGTTGGCGCCCTTGTCCGGCTGCGCCGCCCAGATTCCATCGGCGAGCTTCTGGACCGCCAGCTTCGCCTGCGCGGACGCGGCGAGCGCGGGAACGGTGAGAGAGAGCACGAGAATTGCGACGCGAGATCTCATGCGAACGGCTCCTGTCATCGACGTTGGAATCTCCGAATGCCGCAAAACCCGCAGAGTTTTGGCCGAATTCCTTCTACTTCGGACTCGTTTTGGACCGGGAACTTCTGCGTCGGACTTCCGCGACGAACTCTCCGAAGAGGCGCCGCGAGACCGAATCGTCCGTCAGGTTCTCCGGATGCCACTGGACGGCCACCAGCCAGCGTCCGTCCCTCGCCTCGATCGCTTCGATGACGCCGTCGGGCGCGATCGCGGCGACGACGAATCCGTCCGCTGCGCGATCGATCGCCTGGTGGTGCCGGCTGTTGACGTCGATCTCGGACCTTCCCGAGATCCGGGCGAGGCGCGTGCCCGGCTCGACCGTGACCGGATGATCGCGTTGGTTCTCCTTCTTCGGCAGCTGGTGCGCGACGTCCGACGGGCGCTCGAGCGGCAGGTCCTGCACGAGAGTTCCGCCCCGGGCGACGTTGACGACCTGGAGGCCCCGGCAGATCCCGAGGACCGGAACGCAGGTACGCCACGCCTCCTCGAAGACCGGGAAATCGACCGCGTCGCGACCGTGGTCGATCTCGACGTTCGCGCCCTCGAGGATCCTGCGGCCGTAGCGCGTCGGGTCGACGTCGTCGCCGCCGCCGATCACGACCCCGTCGAACTCCCCCTCGATCGGGTCGCCCGGCCGCATCACGACGATCTCCTCGCGCCGAACTCCCGCGTCTAGGAGCGCGCGGATGTAGTCGTTCTCTTCCGCCGGAACGTCGCTGTCGAGGGTGAGAGCGATGCGCACGGGACTAGCGTTCGAAGAGTACCGCCATTCCCATCCCGCCCGAAATGCAGAGGGTCGCGATGCCCCGCTTCGCGGCGCGCTTCTTCATTTCGTGCAGCAGGGTCGTCGCGATCCGCGCGCCCGTCGCCCCGATCGGATGGCCGAGCGCGATCGCGCCGCCGTTGACGTTCACGCGAGAGAGATCGAGGGAGAGCTCCCGCGCGCAGGCGATGACCTGCGCGGCGAACGCTTCGTTCAACTCCATCAGCTCCACCTTCGAGAGGGTGAGCTTCTGCTTCGCCAGGAGCGACTTGAGTGCCGGCACGGGTCCGATCCCCATGCGCTCCGGCTCCACCCCGGCGGACGTCCATGCGACGACGCGGCCGAGCGGCTCGCTCCCGGCGCGGTGGACCTGTTCCTCCGATGCCAGTACGAGCGCCGCCGCCGCATCGGTGATCCCGGAGGAGTTTCCGGCATGGACTGTGCCGGACTCCGGATCGAAGACCGGAGGCAGCTTCGCGAGCGCCTCGACGGTCGTGTCCAGACGCGGATGCTCGTCGTTCTCGACGAGCACCGACCTCCCCTTGATCCCTTCCATGGTGACCGGCGCGATCTCGTCGGAGAAGCGGCCGGAAGAGATCGCCTCGGCCGCGCGCCGCTGCGATTCGGCGGCGTAAGCGTCCTGTTCGGCCCGCAGGATCCCGTACTCCCGCACGAGGTTCTCCGCGGTCTCCCCCATCAATTCGCCGCACAGCGGGCAGAGAAAACCGTCGCGGTACATCGCGTCGATGATCTCGGAATGCCCGAGGCGGTATCCGAAACGCGCGCGGGGCAGGAGGTAAGGCGTCGCCGACATGCACTCGGTTCCGCCGACCAAGACGGCTTCGCTTTCGCCCGCGGCGATCGAGAGCGCGCCGAGCGTCAGCGCCTTCAAAGACGACGCGCACGCCTTGTTGACCGTGAAAGCGGGAACCGAGTCGGGGATGCCCGCGCGGTGGGAGACCTGTCGAGCGGTGTTCGGGCCGCCACCCGCCTGGCGCGCGTGCCCGAAGATCGTCTCGTCGATGGCGGCGGCGGGCAGTCCGGAGCGCTCGATCGCCGCCCGGGCCGCGACCTCGCCGAGATCCGCGGCCGAGAGCGACGCGAACGAGCCTCCGAACTTACCGATCGGTGTGCGGACGGCGGAGAGCACGAAGACCGGTCTCATGGACGGACTCTCAACTGCTCTTTTCGAGCTCGAGATTCCCGTCGATGTACTTCAGGTTGAATCGGAACCGATCGATGCGCCACGGCCCTCCATCCCTTTTGAGGTGCAGGTCGTAGCTCCCGACGAACGTTCGGGTGTTCCGACCGGACGTGTTCGGCAGGTAGTGCAGCGCGATCCCGTAGCAGAACGCGTCCGCCTGATCTCGCTCCACCCGTACCCGGAAGTTGCCGGTCTGATGGTGCACGGCTTTGAGAGGTCGCAGCCCCTCCCGCCATCCCGCAACGATCTCTGCCGAATCCCGGGTCGAAGACTCCGCTCCGGTCAGCGACTTCATGTCGAATTCGACGCGGGGCGCCAGCGCCCGCGCGACCTTCTCCCAATCCCGGTCGTCGGTTCCGATGAAGAGATCATTGATCGTGTCGAGGATCTCTTGCGTTTCCCGGAGAAGGCGAAGCTCGTCGTCCACGTCTTCCTCCTCATTTCACGAGCGGCAATCGCACGGTCACCGTCGTCCCTTTCTCTACCTCGCTCGCGATCTCCACCTTTCCTTTGTGTGCGTCGACGATCCACCGCACGATCGAAAGGCCCAGGCCCGATCCCCCGGTGTACGCGCGGCGGGCGCGGTCGCTGCGGAAGAAGCGCTCGAATACGAAGGGAACGTCCGCTTCGGGGATCCCCACGCCGGTGTCGGAGACCTCGATCGTCGCCTCGTCCGACGTCGTCCGAAGGCGGACCCGGACCGATCCTCCGGGAGGCGTATAGCGCATCGAGTTCTCGAGCAGGTTGTGCAGGACCTGCTGCATCCGGCCCGGATCGACGAACGCGATGACCGCCGCTTCCGGCACTTCGACGGAGAGCTCCAGTTCGTGATCCGCGGCGGCCGGCAGGAGCTCGCGGGCGACCTCCGAGACGAAACGGCCGAGGTCCTGGTTGGAGAACGAGAGCGTGACGCGGCCGCTCTCCCCGCGCGCGAGAAAGAGGATGTTCTGCGAGATCCGCGCGAGGTGCCGGATCTCGAGCAGTGCGCTGGCGATCGCCTCCCGATACTCCTCGGCGGGGCGGTCCTCCTCGAGCGCGACTTCGAGCGTGCCGCGAAGGACGGTCAGCGGCGTGCGCAACTCGTGCGAGACGTCCGCGATGAATTGCTGCTGCTCCTTCTCGGTGCCGGCGAGCGCGTCGAGTCGCGCGTTCAACCGCTCGGCGATCTCGCGGGCGGGACCGCTCAAATCCGCCGAGGCAATTCGTCGCAGAGGGTGCGTCTCGGTCTGGATCAGGCGGTCCGAGAGCGTCGCCAGCTCTGCGCCGCGGGAGGCCGGCAGGTTCGCCGTCACCGAGGGAACGCCGACGGCTCGCGGCGGAGCGAGCCGTCCCCCGAGGAAGAGGAGCACCGCGAGCGCGGCCAGGCCCGCGGCCACGGGCAGGAGGACTCCCGAGGAGCGAACGATCAGCGACGCCGCGAGGAGGATCGTTCCAGTCCCGAAAAGGGCCGCCGCCGTGAGCGTCCAGGCGCGGCCGGGCACGGCTCTATCCTTCGGGCTCTCGAGCCGATTCCGCCGGCCCGCCCAGCCGGTAGCCGACTCCCCGCACCGTCTGGATGAGCCTCTCCTTTTCGCCGGCGTCGAGCTTGCGACGCAGAGCGTTGATGTAGACGTCGATGATGTTGGTCGAAAGGTCGAAAGAGTCCTCCCAGATGCGGCTCTGGATCTCCGAGCGGGAAACGACCTTCCCCCGCCGGCGGAGCAGGAGCTCGAAGAGCGCTCCTTCGCGCGCGGTCAAGTGAATCAGCTCGCCGCGACGCCGGACCTCGCGCGATTCCGGGTCGTAGGTGAGCTCGCCGTAGACGAGCGGACCCGGTTCCGGAAGCTCGGTGCGGCGCGCGAGCGCTCGAAGCCGGGCGAGGAGCTCTCGAAACGAGAATGGCTTGACCAGGTAGTCGTCGGCGCCCGCGTCGAGCCCCTCGATCTTGTTCTGGACGGTATCCCGCGCCGTCAGCATCAGTACCTTCGCCGTAAGACCGCGGGTGCGGATCTCCCGGCAGAGCTCGAGGCCATCGCGCGAGCCCGGCAGCAGGAGGTCGAGGATCACGAGCTCGTACTCGCCCCCCTCCAGACGTTCGAGGGCCAGGTCCGCGTCGGCCACCGCCTCGACCGAATAGCCCTTCTCCGTTAGTCCCTTCCGGAGGAACTGGGCGATCTTCTCCTCGTCCTCGACGACCAGAACCCTCACCGCGGCTCCCCGTCTTCTTCCTTGCCCGCGGCGCCCCGGGGGTTCGACAGAAACGACACGACGAACGCCGCTCCCGCGCCGGCGGCGAAACCCCCGGCAAAGGAAGACGTCGGCTGCGGCGTCGCGAGCGCGGTGAGAGCGCCTGCGGCGACGAGCGCGAGAAGGAGCACCCGCGAGACTTCGACGGGCGGGATGAGGTTCATGGTGTCAGGTCTCCGGATGCCACTCTGGCTCGTATTTCGGTCGGACCGACAGAGTTCGACAAACCTTAAGAGATCCGTTGGAAATCACTATCCGCAACGTCGTGCACGACTTACGCTCGATCTGGCCAGTGGAAGAACCCTCAGGGAACCTGCGAGTCGATGCCGACCGGCTTCATGGTCATCGGATCGCGTAGTGGCAGGTCGATCATCCGGTTTCCCGCCAGCGCCTGGAGCGAGACCGTGTGTTTCAGGTCACCCGCTAAGATGTCGCTCTTCTTTCCGACGACCAAGATCACCAGCCTGTCGGACGCGAGGAACTTTTTCGCGACGCGCTCGACGTCCAGAGCGGTGACTTTCTCGACCTTCGCGCGGTAGTTCTTCCAGTAGTCCGGATCGGCGGCATAACGGCCCGTCAACTCGTCCTGCGCGAACGTCGTCGCGACCTGGGCCTTCGTCGCGAACGTCCGCGGGAACGTCTCGATGAACGACTTCTTCGCC
>DASWDK010000331.1:0-8583 GCA_036395335.1 Thermoanaerobaculia bacterium | reverse complement strand
CTCCGGCCTCGGTCCGCCCGGGGGAGGCGCGCGCCCGTCCCCTCTCGGAAATCGAAGCGCGGGCGGAGAGCCGTGTGGCAACGGGACTGGCCGGCCTCGATCGGGTGCTGGGAGGCGGCCTGGTGCCCGGCTCGGTCGTTCTCGTGGGTGGGGAGCCGGGGATCGGAAAGTCCACCCTGCTCCTCCAGGCGGCACGCGGCATCTCCGCGGGGTCGCGGGAAGTCTTCTACGCCGCGGGCGAGGAGTCCGCGGACCAGGTTCGTCTGCGCGCCGACCGCTTGGGCATCACCGGGGGGAATCTCCTCGTTCTCGGCGATACCGACGTGGAGCGAATCGTCGCGGAGGCCGCCGGCCGCGCCCCGGCGGCCGTCGTGATCGACTCGATCCAGGCCGTGCGGCACGCGGCGCTTGCGTCCGCGGCCGGGACGGTTTCACAGGTGCGCGAGTCCGCCGCGACCTTCGTTCGCTATGCGAAAGAGCGCGGCGTGCCCGTTCTGCTCGTCGGCCACGTCACCAAAGACGGAAGCCTCGCCGGACCGAAATTGCTCGAGCACCTCGTCGATGCGGTCGTGGCGATCGACGGCGAGCGCTGCTCCTCGCGACGGATCCTCCGGGCGGTCAAGAACCGCTTCGGGGCCGTGGACGAGGTCGCTCTCTACGAGATGACCTCTCGAGGTCTGGAAGAAGTCGCCAACGCCTCCGCGGCGCTCCTTTCCGAGCGTCGCGCGGGAGTGCCGGGGAGCGCTGTGACGGCCGCGCGGGAAGGAACGCGCTCGCTCCTCCTGGAGGTCCAGGCGCTCGTCGGGGCGACGATCGCCGGCTCGCCTCGCCGGGTGGCGATCGGGCTCGATGCCGGGCGGCTCGCTCTGCTCCTCGCCGTCCTCGAGCGCGCCGGAGTGTCTCTCGCTTCGCGCGAGGTTTTCGTCTCCTGCGCCGGCGGCCTCGAGGTCACCGAGCCGGCTGCCGATCTCGCGGTCGTGGCCGCTCTGATCTCCTCCGCGTGCGGGAGACCTCTTCCCGCCTCCTCGGTCTTCTTCGGCGAGATCGGCCTGTTGGGCGAGGTCCGGCGCGTCCCGGCAGCGTCCGCGCGGATCCGCGAGGCGGCTGCGCTCAAGTTCGAGAAGGTCTATCTGCCCTCGCGGAACGCGCGGGAGGCTGCGAGCATCGCGACCGTTGCGCTTCGGCCGGTGGAGCGGGTCACCGACCTGGTGACCGATCTTGCCGTGTCGGGCGCGGAAGGTTCCGCCCGGATCTCGAGCCGAAGCGGAGCGGGCCCGATCGAATCAGAAGGGTAAGGCGCGAGAAACGTGAGTGCGGGCGGTCCCGTGGGCCTGATCGTCACCTCGTCCGCCCTGAGAGTGCGTCTCTCGACGATCCGGTAGGTTCGAAGGCCGAACGGAGTGCGAAGCTCGACCCGATCGCCGAGTACGAGCTTCCCAGCGAACGATGCGGCAATGTCCCGCGCGACGGCGATCACCGCCTGCTTCCGGGGCGCCTCGTCTCCGGGAAGAGCCGTTCCCGGAACGTGTCCGGGCCCATACGCCAGCGTGGCCTCGTCCACTCCTTCCCGCACGGCAGCCTCGAAGCCCAGCCTCGGCACCGCGATCCGCGCGACGGTGTCGCCCGCGCAGATTCTCCCGAGCGGCGGGGCGAAGGCACCGCGCGGCTCGCCCAGCGAAAACCGGGAGCCGAGCGACTCGAGCGCGCCGGCGCCCGCCAGGAGGGCGCCCGCCACGAGGATCGTACCGGTCGGAGCGAAGGCTCTCCGGATCGCCGCACCGATCCTCGAAGCGAATTCTCTGTAGGCCATGGCACACCAATGCCCGGCCCGCCGCGGGGGGCGGGACCGGGCAAGCGGGAATCCTTACCGGGCCTTCCGGGCGAGTGACAACCCGACTAGGGCGAGAGCCAGGCCGGCGGCCGCGATTCGTGGATACGCCGTCCCGGTCTTCGGCAACGTCTCCATTGGCGCTGGCGGCGCGGGCGGTGCCGGCGGCGGGGGTGCTGGCGGCTCGACGGCGGGAGCCGGTGCGGGCGGCGGCGCAGTCCGCGCCTCGTAAGTCGTCGTCGAAGTGGTCGCGGGCGCCTCTGCGGCCGCTGCGGTCGTGATGTTGACCTCCTTGCGGTCGATCACTTCGCCGCTCACGTTCTTTGCCATGACGACAACCTTGTGGGTGCCGGCGGCAACGTTGTCGAGGAAGACCACGTTGGCTTCGGTTCCCTTGACGGTCTTCTGGAGATTGTTATCGAGGTAGATGTCGAACGTGGGCTGCGGAAAGTTGGCCTCACCGAACTTCGTGCCCTGTCCTTCGCCGAAGTTCCTTGTGTTATAAGAAATCCCGACACGCACCTGTGTGCCGGTGATCGTCGCTCCCTCGGCGGGCTCGAGCAGCTTCAGCTGCAGCGTATTCGCCGTGGGGCCGCCGGTGTTGTACTCCGCGTTCTGCGCCAGAGCGAGGCCGGCAAACGCTCCAATGGCCAGAACCAGAATGACGAGTCTCTGCGGCTTGGGCATATTTCCCTCCTTGTCGAAGACCCTGACGTAGGGCATCAGCGACGTCCCATCAAAGGTCGTGCCAATGAAGGGAGCCCAGGCCGGGACGCAGGACAAGGAACGGGGAACACGGGAGTTCCGTGTCTTTGCCGTGTCCTCTTCTTTATTCCGAAAGGTGCTGCGGCAGAGCCTCGGTCAGCGACCGGTAGGCTTCGAGGTACTTCTCCCGTGTCGTGCGCACGACCCCTTCCGGCAACCGCGGCGCTGGAGGCCGGTGGTCCCAGCCCGTCGAGTCGAGCCAGTCGCGGACGAACTGCTTGTCGAAGGACACGGCGGTGCGGCCGGGAGTCCAGGCACGGGCGTCCCAGTAGCGCGAGGAGTCGGGCGTGAACGCCTCGTCGATCCAGATCGGGCGCCCGTCGAGCCATCCGAACTCGAGCTTCGTGTCGGCGAGAAGGAGACCCTTCGACTCGGCGTACTGCCGGGCTCTTTCGTATAGATCGAGGGTTCGATCCCGCAGGATTTCCGCCTCTTCCCGGCCGAGCTCATCGACCATGCGGGAGAACGGGATGTTCTCGTCGTGCCCGCGCGCGCTCTTCGTCGCGGGCGTGAAGATCGCCTCCGAGAGCCGCTCCGCTTCCACCAGGCCGGGCGGCAACCGCACCCCGCAGATCTCCCTCGTCTTCCGGTATTCCGCCCAGCCCGAACCGGCCAGGTAGCCGCGCGCCACGCACTCGAACGGGATGACCTCCGCCTTCTTCACGACGACCGAACGTCCCTCCAGGATCGGTCCGTCGCCCTGAAGGAAATCGGGAAACTTCGTCACCTCGGTCTCGATCAGATGGTTCTCGACGTCGTCAAATTTCCGGAACCAGAAGTTCGAGAGCTGCGTCAGGATCTTTCCCTTGTCCGGCACGCCGGGGGAAAGTACGCAATCGTAAGCGGAGATCCGGTCGCTCGCGACGAGCAGGAGAGCGTCGCCGAGGTCATACAGTTCCCGGACTTTGCCCCGCCGGGACAGCCGCGCGCCCGATAGGTGCGTCTCGGTGACCGCGGCGAGCGGCATGGCGCGGACAGTAGCACGTCTCCGCGAGGTGAGACGTCCGGCGAAGACTGTCTGCTATCTTGTTTTTCATGCGACTCGAGATCGCGAGATCCGTTCCCCGTTCCCGATCTTTCTGGCGCGTCGCCTTCCTGTACGAGGGGCGCGATCCGGCGCTCGGAGTGCCGCCGCCACTGGCGAGTTCGATCCGGGAGGCGGCGCGGGCATCGGGCTTCCGCGGCAGGGAACGGGAGACCGCAGCGGCCGCGGGGCGGGACGGAGCATGGCTGCTCGTCGGCCTTGGGCGCGCCCCTGCGTCGCTCGCGCGGTTCCGCCGGGCTCTCCGTCGCGCGGTTGGCGAGAGCGCGTCGCGCTCGCGCTCCCGCCTTCTTCTCGTCTTCGGGGCCGGGGTGGATGACGCGACGCTCCGCGCGCTCCTGCCGCATCTCGCCCTCGCCGACTACGCGTTCGAGCGCTACAAGTCCCCGGGAAAGAGGATTCGGCCGCGCGGCGCGGCGAGCGCCGTGGTGGTGCCGCCCGATCGCGTCGCGACGGCGCCACTCGCGACCGCCGCACGGGAGGCGCAGGTCGTCGCCGAAGCGGTCTCCTGGGCGCGGGATCTCGGAAACACGCCGGCAAACGACCTGGGGCCGGCCGAGCTCGCTCGGGCCACGATCGAAGCCGGTCGCCGTGACGGACTGACCGTGCGCGTTCTCGGGAAGACGCAGATCGCGTCCGAAGGGATGGCGGGACTTCTCGCCGTAAACGCCGGCAGTTCCCGGCCTCCGGCGTTCGTGATCGCCGAATACCGGCCGGCGAAGCCGCACGGTACGGTGGTTCTCGTCGGAAAGGGGATCACGTTCGATTCCGGGGGGATCTCGATCAAGCCGGCCGCGTCCATGGGCGAGATGAAGTACGACATGATGGGAGCGGCCACGGTTCTCGCTTGCGTACGGGCGGCGAAGGCGCTCCGGTTGCCCGTACGAGTCATCGCGCTCGCCCCGATGACCGAGAACTTGCCGAGCGGTTCGGCCACGCGCCCTGGCGACATCCTGCGTTTCCGCAACGGCAGGACGGTGGAAGTGGACAACACGGATGCAGAGGGCCGTCTCGTGCTGGCGGACGCCCTCTCGTACGCCGGGAAGTTCCGGCCCGACGTGCTTCTCGACTTCGCGACCCTGACCGGCGCAGTTCTCGTCGCCCTCGGACACGAGTGCGCCGCCCTGTTCACGAACGACGAGACTCTCGCGAGCGACCTTCTCTCCTCCGGGGAAGCGAGCGGGGAGCGTCTCTGGCGCCTCCCGCTCTGGGACGACTATCGCGAGAATCTTCGATCCGAGTGGGCGGACATGAAGAACACCGCTGGCCGCAACGGCGGCACGATCGCCGCGGCCATTTTTCTGAAGGAGTTCGTTCCCGCGCGCGTCGCGTGGGCGCACATGGACATCGCCGGCGTCGCGCACTTCGAAAAGGAGCACGCCGGATACGCCGCGGGGGCGACCGGCTTCGGCGTGGCGTTGACGATGGATTTCCTCAAGCGACGGTTCGGTCGAGAACCGTCGCGATCAGGAGTTTGACTGGCCGAAATCGCTCTGCTAGCGTCGCCGTCACATGCCCCTCCGCAGGTTTTCGATCGGTCCCGTGGGGGAAGAAGTGTATCCCCGGTTCGTCGAAGAGCTCGCCGAGAGGTTCGACGATTCCTCCCTTGACCGCAACGTGGTCGCCCGCGAAGCGTTGACCCGGCTGTACCTCGGACGCGACGTCGCCTGGGAGGAGGCGGTCGCGGATGCATCGTCTCCGCTCGCCTTCCGCGCTCTCGCCGCCTCTTTCGATCCGCGCAACGCGACGCTCGAGGCGGAGTATTACCGCGAGATCGACCTCGAGAAGTGGGCCCGCGTGAAGCCGCTTCTTTGGTTCTGGCAGATGTTCGATCACTCCCCGGTCGGTCGCAACGTCCGGCTGGGCACGAAGGTCCGGGCGATGCTCGCCGAACGGGTCTTCCGGCGCTGCGGGCGAGACGTCCGCATTTTCCACGACGTCGAGTTCTCGTTCGGGTACAACCTCTCGGTTGGTAACGGAGTGACGATTCATCGCAACGTCCTGATCGACGACCGCGGAGAGGTGGTGATCGGCGACGACGCCTCGATCTCCGACTACGTGAACATCTACTCGCACGCGCACGCCGTCGAGGACATCCACGACGTCTCCCTCGGGCGCACCGTGATCGGCGACCGCGTACGAATCACGTACCACGCCGTCGTGCTGTCCGGCGTCGAGATCCAGGCAGACGCGATGGTCGGTTCGATGGGCGTGGCGTCTAAGCCCGTCGCCGCCGGCGTGATCGCGGCGGGCATCCCGGCGAAGCCGATCGGACAGAAGAGAGCAAGAACCAAGGACTGAGATCGGAGTCGCCGGATCAGGATCCATAATCCATCGGATGCTGCGTCGGCTAACGGTTCGCAACCTCGCGATCGTCGAGGATCTCGATCTCGAGCTCGGGCCGGGCTTGACCGTCATCAGCGGCGAGACCGGGGCCGGAAAATCCATCCTCGTGGACGCCCTTGCGCTGCTCTCGGGCGGCCGAAGCTCCGTCGATCTCGTGCGTCAGGGAACCGAGCGGCTGGTGGTCGCGGGGGAGTTCGAGAGCGATCGCGCGGTACGGGACATCCTCGCGGAAGCGGGCCTTCCTTTCGGGGAGGCGCTCCTCGTCCGCCGCGAGCTCTCTCCCGACGGCCGCGGCCGCGCGTTCGTCGAGGACGAGCCGGCGGCGGTCCGCACGCTTGCGCGGCTGGGAGAACGTCTCGTCTCGATCCAGGGCCAGAACTCGGAAAGGGAGCTCGTCGATGCCGACGCTCCGTTGGATCTTCTCGACGCGTTCGCCGCTCTCTCCGTCGAGCGCGAAACGGTGGCGAGTGCCGCGGACGCCTGGTCTGCCGCCCGGGCAGCGCTCGATAAGCTCGAAGCCGCGAGGCGGGATCGTTCCGCGAGGCTCGAAACGGTCGAGTTCCAGATCCGCGAAATCGAATCTGCCGCGCCCGACCAAAAGGAGGAGGAAGAGCTGACGTTCGAACGGGGGCGGCTGCTTCACGCCGACCGGATCCGTCTGGCGGGCGAGACCGCTCTCGCCGCGCTCTCGGAAGGCGACGCGTCGGCCGCCGACCGGCTCGGAGAGGCTGCGCGCGCGTTCGCCGACCTCGCGGCGATCGATCCGCGCGAGGGAGCCCGTCTCGAGGAGATCGACGAAGTCAAACGGCGGGTCTCCGATCTCGCGGCCGCCGCGCGGGACGCGGCTTCCGGAATCGAGTCGGACCCGGAGCGGCTGAGCGCGATCGAATCCCGCCTGGAGAAGCTCTCCCGGATCAAGCGAAAATACGGCCCGACGCTCGCCGACGCGCGATCCCTGCTCGAGAAGCTCACCGCTGAAAGGAACGAGCTCGCGAACATCGAGGACGCCCTCGACCGGCGGCAGCGCGAAGAAGACGCGGCCCGGGAGATTTTCGGAAAGGCCGCGTCGGCACTCTCAGCCAAGCGTCGGAGTGCGGCCCCGCGATTCTCCGCGGCGGTCGAGAAGGAGCTCGGCGGACTCGCTCTCGAAAAGGCGCGGTTTCGCGTCGCGCTGACGCCGGTCGACGACGGCGCTCCGCGCCGGGTCGGGCTCGAGCGTGCGGCCCTGCTCTTCCAGCCGAACCCGGGAGAGCCGGAGCGGCCGCTCGATCGAATCGCGTCGGGCGGGGAGCTCTCGCGCCTGCAGCTCGCCGTGCAGTCGGTCGCCGCGGCTCGGGGCGGCCGGGGGCGAACCCTCGTCTTCGACGAGGTGGACGCGGGAATCGGGGGACGGACCGCGGAGTCGGTCGGCAGGAAGCTCCGCTCGTTGGCGGAGCAGGGACAGGTGCTCTGCGTGACCCACGTCCCTCAAATCGCCGCGCTGGCCGATCGTCACTTCCGCGCGGAGAAGACGGAATCGCGGGGGCGCACGATCGCGGCCGTGCGCCTCCTCGAAGGTCGGGAGCGCGTCGGCGAGATCGCCCGGATGCTCGCCGGCGAGAAGATCCCGGAGACCGCGCTCCGGCACGCCCGGGAGCTGCTCGCGCAGGCGGGGAATGCATGAACGGCGGGGAAGATCGTCACTCGCGCTCCGTCCTCTTTCCGGGGATCGGGCGGAGCGGTCAGGAAGAGATCGCGCGGTTTTCGATCGCGATCGTCGGGGTCGGCGCGGTCGGGGCCGCGGCAGCGGAGATGGCGGCGCGCGCGGGCGTGGGGCGTCTGACGCTCGTGGACCGCGACGTCGTCGAGGAGTCGAACCTCGCGCGACAGTTTCTCTTCGACGCGAAGGACGCGGAGCGCGTGCTTCCCAAGGCGGTCGCCGGAGCCGAGCGGCTTCGCCGGATCGCTCCCGAGGTCGATGTCCGCAGTGTCGTCGCCGATCTCGATTCCGCGAACGCCCGCGAGATCCTCGCGGGCCACGCTCTGGCTCTCGACGGATCGGACAATTTCGAGACGCGGCTCCTCGTCTCCGACGCCGCCCGCGCTCTCGGACTGCCATCGATCTACGCGGCGTGCGTCGGGGACGAAGGTCGGGTGGCCGTGTCGGTGCCCGGTTCGACGCCCTGTCTCCGCTGTTACCTGGAGGCACTGCCGGCGGCGGGGTCCAGCCCGACGTGCGACACGGTGGGAATTGTCCCGACTCTTCCGCCGCTCGTGGCTTCCGTCGCGGTCACGGAAGCGTTGCGTCTCGCGGTGGGCGACCGGCCCTCCCGGGGCGTCCTTTCGCTCTCGGTGTGGGACGGCGGTTTTCGGTCGCACCGCTCGTTCGAGGGCGCTCGACCTTCGGCCGCCTGTCCGGTCTGTTCCGGAACGCGTTTTCCGGCGCTCGAAGGACACGGCGCCGCGGAGGTCGTCAAGCTCTGCGGCCGCCGCTCCGTTCAGGTCGCGCCGTCTGGCCGGGAACGGCCCGACTTCGACGCGCTCGAAGAGCGCCTCGCTCGCGTCGGAAAGGTGCGGCGGTCGCCGCAGCTCCTGAACGCCGACCTGGATGGGGTCTCCCTGA
>DASWDK010000330.1:0-3977 GCA_036395335.1 Thermoanaerobaculia bacterium | reverse complement strand
CGGATGACGACGACCTCGATCGTCTCGCCCGGCTTGTGGTCCTGAAGAGCGAACGTCATGTCGTAGAGGTTCTCGATGCCCGTGCCCGCCATCTCGACGATCCGGTCACCTCCGCGGATCCCGGCATGATCGGCGGGACCGCCCCGCCGAACGTCGGCCAGGAGCACACCCCCTTTCGAATCGTCCATCGCTCGGTAATCCGGAATCGTGCCGAGATACGCGCCGAAGCCTCGGCTGTCGCCCTGCATCGCCGGTGCGGCGGCTGCGGCGACGTACGTCGGCGTCAGTCTCCCGAGCGCAAGCTGCTCGCCGACACGGGCAGTCAGCTCGGCGACGCGCGCGCCCCCCGCGAAATCGACGGTGTCCGCATCGTCTTCGGGCGTGTGGTACCGCTCGTGCGCGCCGGTGAAGAAGTGAACGACCGGGATGCGCGCCGCGTAGAACGCCGTCTGGTCCGAAGGCCCGTAGCCGTCCCCTTTGGAGGTGAGATTCAAACCGAGCGGCTTACCGATCGAATCGAGCGCGGCGGTCCACTCGGGCGCCGATTCCGCGCCGAATGCGATCAGCTGGTCGTCGCGGAGATGGCCGACCATATCGAGATTGACCATCGCTCGGATTCTCTCGAAAGGGACCGGCGGATGGGCGACGAAGAAGGAAGAACCGGCGATCCCGACCTCTTCGCCGGAAAAGAGCACGAAGAGGACCGTGCGGCGGTTCGGCGCGCTTTCGAGCAACTCCTGCAGCCGTTCCGCGGCAGCGAGAACCGCCGCGGTTCCCGACGCATTGTCGTCGGCGCCGTTGTGGATCGCCCGCTCGTTCGGTCTCATCGAGCCGTTGCCGCCGTAGCCGAGGTGATCGTAGTGCGCGCCGATCACGACCGCTTCGGTGGCGAGAGCCCCGCGCCCGGGGAGTTCCGCCGCAACGTTCGCGGTCTCGGCGGAGGTCGCGTCCAAGGCGACGCGCCCGCGCAGCTTGATTCCGACCGCACCGACGGACCGCGGTTTCAGATCCCGATCGACTGTCTTCTGGAACTCGAGGAGATCGATCTGCGCACGCTCGAGCCACTTCGCCGCGAGCGATCGTTTCACCTGGATCACGGGAATGCCGGCGGCGCTCTCCGGACCGTCGTTTGCAAGCGCCGGCAGGCGATCCTGCTCGGTTTCCTGCAGCGGGCCCGTGACGAAGGCGACCGCGGCGGCGCCGTGTTCCCTGGCTTGATGCACTTTGTACCGGATCGCGGACCAGCGGCTCGGCCGCCGCCCGTCGAAGCGCGAGGACTCGTCCTTCTCCTGCGGCTCGTAGCGGAGCATCAGCGCGACTTTGCCGTGGAGGTCCACCGGCGACAACTCCTGATAGGAAAGCGGACCGGCCTCGATTCCGTAGCCGACGAAAGCGAGCTCGCCGGAGAACTCTCCGGAGCTCGAGCACGCGAGTGGAGTCCATTCTTCGGGTGAGGCGCCGGAGAGCTCGTTGCCTGCCGCGAGTCGGACGCCGGTCTTGACCGGGAAAAGCTGCCGGTAGCCTCCGGAAAACGCCGGCTGGAGGCGGAGCTCCTTCAACCGCTTCTCGAGGTATGCCGCAGCCTTGTCGATCCCTCTGGTCGAAAGCCCCCGTCCTTCCATCTCGTCGGAGGCGAGGACCCGGACGTCTTTCTCAAATCGTGCGGCGAGGCGTGCGTCGCCCTGCGCCGGAGCTCGCGCTCCCACCGCGAGGGCGAGCGAGACGACAACGATCAGTCTTTTCATCGCCCCAAGCGGGTGAACCTCCGTCGGCGAGCGTACCGCAACGCGGAAATCCGGGCCGGCGTCAGACGACGTTTGTATACGAGAGAACCAAGGGACGCGGGCCGAAAGAGGGTCGAACAGCAACGACTTCGATCTCGGGAGGATGAAGGAGATGCTTCTTGACGCTGCACTGATCGGTCGCGTGCACGATCGCCTCCCGGTATTTCTCCGGGAAGTCGGGCGGCAACTCGATCTCGATTGAGACCTGCGTCACCCGCTTGACCGCCGGATCCTTTTCTGCGGTCACTTTCAGGCTCAAGTCCTCGGTCGGCAGTCCACGGACCTGACAGAAGCGCAGCGCGTAGTAGCCGGCGCACGTGCCGATCGAGGCGAGAAAAAGATCGAACGGCGACGGGGCAGATTCTCCCCCGCCGACCTTGGCGGGCTGGTCTGTCCGAACCTTGAAACCATCGAACTCCGCCTCGACCACGAGACTCCCCGGGAAACGAATGTTCATGTTCATGCGAACAGGAAACTCTCTACCGCCCCACGTGTCCTGATGCAGACGCATCAGTTTCCGGTTCCGGTTCTGGTTTCGACGGCTCGGGGGTCTGCGAAAAGCGGATCTGAATGATTTGCATCATGTCGTCGCACGGCGCGCCGGCCTAGATTCGTTTTTGGAGGACGTTTCATGTATTCAGCTGTCGAGCTGGAAATCGAGCTCTTCTGCCGAGGGATCAAGATCGACCGGACCTGCGAGCTCGGCGCCGACGCGCGCCGGATCGCGAGGACGCGGGCGGGCCTGGGGTCCGGCCTCGAGCTCGTGATTCGCGGACCGAAACGGAAGCATTGGGTCAACGTGCCGGTGGCGGAGCGCTTCGCCGCCGCTTCGCCGTTCCGCCTCTTCAAACAGCCCGACGGTTACTGGATCCTGGACGAACGCAGCGGCGAGGGATATTACGCCGAGTTGCCGGCAGAGCCGTCCTGGTACTCCTGGGTCACGACCTCCGGCGTCGAGATGAGCCGGATCGGAGTCTTGCAAGGAAACTACCTCGGCATTTACGTCTCGACCTCCTGCCTGTTCTGGGCGTCCCGTCCGTCCCGAGCGTGCAAGTTCTGCACGACCGGAAAGAACGTGGGATCTGTCGAGCAGGCGAGAAAGAACGTGGAGGACGTGGTCGAGGTCGCGCTCGCCGCGCGCGAGGAATCGGGGTCCGTCTTCACGCACTTGAACACCGGCTATCACTACGAGGATGTTGACCGCTTGGAGGCGATCCACGGTCTTCGCCAGTGCGAGCCGTTCGTTCGAGAAATCCGAAAACGAGTCGGCGGGTTCATCGGCGTGCAGTGCATGCCCGTTCCGCGGCGCAAGTTCGGAGAGTACGACGCCTTGATCGCGGCAGGCGCCGACCACTTCTCCTTCTGTTATGAGTTCGAGGACCCGCGATTCTTCGAAGCGATCTGTCCGGGCAAAGCCGAAACGCTCGGGCAGGAAGCGTTCTTCGAGGCGATGGAATACACCGCGCGAAAGCTCGGCCGGGGGCGGGTCTCGGGCGAGATCATCGCGGGGATCGAGCCGATCGACTCGACGAAGCGCGGAATCGACCGGATCGTCGCCGCTGGCGCGTTCCCGACCGTGTGCATCTTCCGCCCGACCATCGGAAGCGAGATGGAGGACGTCCCCTCTCCCGATCCAAACGCCATGAAGGAAGTCTTCGCGCATCTCTACGAAGCATGCCGCGACGCCGGGATCCCCGTCGGCGTCCTTCCGATCGAGGTGTCCCTCGTCGTGCAGCCGGAGGAATGCGCGGAGCTCGCCGCTCCGAGGTTCTCGTCGCGCGTCTACGACTGGAAGCGCTCCGCCCTTCGACTCCTCGCGCGGCCGTACGTCTCCTGGAAAATGCGGCCGCGCCGGCGCGCCGCCTGAGAATGGACGCGACCTCGGGCGGTATTTCGGAGGATTCGGCCGTGCAGGCTCCCTGGATTGCCGTCAGCGCGGCCTTCGGCGCGCTCGGACGCGCCTTTCTCTGCCTGGACGATCGCTTCGATGTGCTCCACGCCTCGTCCGTTCTCGACGACTTTCTCGAGACCGGTGCGGCGCGCGCAGCCGAGGGTCGGCCGGTTGAGGAGCTCCTGGGAATCGATCTCTTCGGTCCCGCCGCCCCGCTCCGGCAGGCGCTTCTCGCCTCCGAACGGCGCGAAGGGTGGCGGGCGACGCTGCGCGGGAGCGGCACGCAGGCTCACCGGTTGGTT
>DASWDK010000329.1:0-2024 GCA_036395335.1 Thermoanaerobaculia bacterium | reverse complement strand
AAACGCATCCTCGACTCGCGGCCGGTGCAGCTCGTGTTCGCGGGAAAGGCGCATCCCGCGGACGATCCCGGCAAGGAGATCCTCCGCGAAATCGTGCGGTGGTCGCGAAGCCCGGAGTTTCGCGGGCGGGTCGTCTTCCTCACCGAGTACGACATGGGCGTCGCCCGCGCGCTCGTTGCCGGCTGCGACGTCTGGCTGAACAACCCGATCCGCCCCCACGAGGCGTCGGGGACTTCGGGGATGAAGGTCGCGATGAATGGCGTACTGAACCTCTCGGTCCTCGACGGCTGGTGGGACGAGGCGCCGTACGAGGAGGGGGGCTTCGTCATCGGTGAGGCGGCCGACGAATCGGTCGGCGAGGCCGCTGCCGGGGCGCTCTACGCGGCGCTCGAGGAGAGGGTGGTCCCGCTCTTCTTCGACCGGGACGAGAAAGGGATTCCCTGGCGCTGGATCGAAAAGATGGTCTTCTCGGCGACTCGAATCGCGAGGCAATTCTCCTCGGACCGCATGATGATGGAGTATCTCGAGCAATGTTACCTGCCGGCAGCGGAGCGCCGCGTCGCGAACGGCGGCCGCGCGAGGCAGCTGGTCGAGGGCGTCTGACCCCTTCGGACCTCTGATTCCGCTCCATGACCGATCGCGCCGCCGGTCTTCTTCTCCACCCCACCTCGCTTCCCGGCCGCTTCGGAGTCGGGGATCTCGGGCCTTCGGCCGTGCGCTTCCTCGACTGGATCGCCTCGGCTGGGCAGACGCTCTGGCAGGTCCTGCCGCTCGGGCCGACGGGCTTTGGAGCGTCTCCTTACGGGAGCGTCTCGGCGTTCGCGGGAAACCCGCTGCTGCTCTCTCCCGAGCGGCTGGTGGAGGACAGGGTGATCCCGGCCCCGGCTCTCGAAGACGTTCCGCCCTTCGCGGTCGACCGCGTCGAATGGGACCGCGTCAGTGCCTGGAAGGATCGCCTGCTCCGGTCCGCGTGGTCCCGGGTCGCGGAATCCGCTTCGGTCTGCGCGGAGCTCGAGTCCTTCCGCGAGGCGCCGGAGCAGCGGGCATGGCTCGACGACTGGGCGCGCTTCGCGGCGCTCCGTGCGATCGAGTCGACGGGTGCGGAGGCGACCGAGTTTCCCCGCGAGGTCGAGTACCAGGAGTTCCTCCAGCTCCTCTTCTTTCGCCAGTGGGGAAGCCTGAGGACGGAGGCCGCCCGGCGGGGCATCTCGATCGTGGGAGACGTCCCGATCTACGTCTCGCCGGACAGCGCCGACGTCGTGGCGCACCCGGATCTCTTCGCGCTCGATGCCCAAGGTCGGGCGACGGAGGTCGCTGGAGTGCCGCCCGACTTCTTCAGCGAGACCGGACAGCTCTGGGGTTATCCGTTGTATCGATGGGACCGGATGGAGGAGGACGGCTTCGCCTGGTGGATCGAGCGCCTGCGCGCCGCGTTCCGCCTGACCGACGTCGTTCGGCTCGATCATTTCCGGGCCTTCGCCGCGTACTGGGCGGTTCCCGCGGGAGAGAAGACCGCGAGCAACGGCCGGTGGCGACCCGGACCGGGAAGGAAGCTGTTCGACGCCGTCCGTCGCGCGCTCGGTGACGTCGCGCTCATCGCCGAGGACCTCGGGACGATCACCCCCGACGTGCGCGCGCTCTTGGACGAGCTCGGGATCCCGGGCATGAAGGTCCTCCAGTTCGCTTTCTTCGAGCCGGACAGCCCGTATCTGCCGCATCGCCACGTCCCGAACGCGGTCGTCTATTCCGGCACTCACGACAACGACACCGCGCGCGGGTGGTGGATCCGCCTGACCGAGGAGGAGCGCCAGCGCGCACGGGACTACCTCGGAACCAACGGACGGGAAATCGAGTGGGATCTGATCCGCGCGGCACAGGCGTCGGTCGCCGAGCGCGCGATCGTGCCGGTGCAGGACGTCTTCGGGCTCGGCAGCGAAGCACGGATGAACACTCCCGGGAGCTCCGAAGGAAACTGGGCATGGCGCGCCCGGGAGGAAGATTTTCGACCGGAGCGGGCCGCGTAC
>DASWDK010000328.1:0-2488 GCA_036395335.1 Thermoanaerobaculia bacterium | reverse complement strand
GCACGCTTGTCCCTTCGACCGCGACGGCGAGCAGGGCGTCGAGCAGCTCGGCCAAGGGAAACAGGCCGTGCTTGACGATCGGGGCGAACGTGACGAGACGCACGCCCGGGCGGGAGATGCCGTCGGACACGACGTCGTTTTCCGGCGAGTAGGTCGAGCCGACGCGCGCCAGCGTGCCGTCCTGCTCGGCCGCGGCCAGGTCGAAGCGCGCCAGCGCAAACCCGCTCGCTTCGTCCTGGCCGAGCTCCAGCGCATAGAACTCGCGCTGCGCGTTGGCCAGCGTGTCCTCGACCGAAGAGAACTGCACGATGTGCCGCGGATAGCGCGGACAGAAACGGAAGCACGGCTGCCCGGAGACGACGATTTCGCCCAGGCCCAGCGCCACGGCGGCGATGCCGTCTTCCGAGCGCATGGGAGGAAGAGGGTAGTAGTTGTAGGACCGCGCGACGCCGGCCATGTCGGGATAGAAGCGTTTGCCTCGCGCCGCGCCGACGACGCGCTGCAGCACCACCGCCATCTTCTCTTCCTCGAGCCGATACGGCCCGCCCGCCAGATACTGTTTCGCCGCGCGTTTGAACGTGGACGCGTACACACGTTTGATGGCGGTCTGGAGCTGCCGCAGCCGCGCATCGGCGCTGGCGTGGTCGTTGCCCAGCATGAACGTGTCGTAGATCCCGGCGAACGGCTGATACAGGGAATCTTCGAGCAGACTCGAGGACCGGACCGCCAGCGGATACCCGACGGCGTCGACCAGGGCCGAGAGGTCCCGGGCGATGGCGGAAGGCAGCTTCGCTTCGACGAAACGGCGGCGGATCTCGGCTTCGTCGGCGCTGTTCAACGCGAAATCCCGCAGCCCCTCCTGCTCCAGAAACTCGTCGAAGACGTCCGTGCCGAGCACGACGGACGGAGGCACGCCGATTCGCACGCCGGGAAACCGGGAGGAGAGACCCGATTCGGCGAGCAGGAGATCCACAAACGCCAGGCCCCGCGCTTTTCCGCCGAGGGACCCGCCTCCCAGGCGGGAGAAAGTCGTCTTCGGGCTGAAGGTCGAACGATCAAAGTCCACGACGACGCCGCGGCGGGTCTGTTCGCGGTAGTCGCGGATCGCGCGCAGGATTTCGCGCCGCAGATGCTCGATGCTCTCGAAATCCGAGACCTTGCGTGGCCGCAGCTCGTGGGCGAGGGCGAACTCCGTCCGGGCCTTGAACCACCGGGAGAAGTGATTCCGCTCGGCGTGATACGCCAGGCTCTCGGCGGGAAGGGTCGCGAGCTTCTCCTCGAGCTCACGCAGATCGCACGCGCGGTCCACCTCGCGGCGGTCGGGGTTCCGGAAGACAAAGTCTCCGAAGCCCAGATGCTCGATCATAAAGCGCCGGAGCTGCTGGAGCAGGGTCGCCGAGCCCTTCTGAAGAAACGACGCACCGACCGATCGCGCCAGCGCCTCGTTTTCGGAGCGCGTAGACTGCAGCATCACCGGCACGTCCGGCTGGCGTTCCCGCACGCGGCGCGCGAATTCCAGGCCCGCATCGGCGGCGACCCGGCCGTCCCTGGGGAACTGGATGTCCGAGATCACGCCGAGGATGTTCTCCTGATAGTCCAGGAAGTCCCGCCAGGCTTCTTCGTACGTACTGCAGAGGAGGATCTTCGGCTGTGCCTGAAGCCGCATCAGCTTGTGCGAAAGATTGACCCCTTCCGGCACGAGGCTGTGAGCGTGGTGCATCATTTCGGCGTAGATCGTGGGCAGAAACGATGAGTAGTACCGGACGTTGTCTTCGATGACGAGGATCGCCTGAATACCGAGCGAGCCGGTGTCATGGACGACGTTGACGCGGTCCTCGACGGACTTGACGATCGCCGGGAGAAGCCGCACGTCCCCCTGCCAGAGAAAAACCCGGTCGAGGGGCGACGGCCCGCCCGCGGCCTTCACCTCCGCGACCTCGCGCATGTCGTAGGCCAGCGCGACGACCGGAGTCTCGATCCCGGCTTCCCGCAGCTGCCGGGCGAGCGCGATCGCCGACATGTCTCCGACGTAGGCCGACGCGATGACGAGGTCGTAGCGGGCCCGACCCCGCGCCAGCGCGAGCGCCTCTCCCGCCGTCGGCACGTGGGTGACCGCCGGCGTCGAGCGCACGTTCAGATCGAGAAACTCCTTGAGGATGACCTCCTGCAGCTCGCTGTCCTCGGCGAGGATGAACGAGTCGTACAGGCTCGAAACGAGCAGGATGTCGCGGACACGGAATCGCGCCAGGTCCGAGAAGCGAGGCAGACGCGAAGGTTCACGAGAAGGGACGCGGGCGTCGGAACGAGCGTCTGGCATCTGGAAGGAGAAGTGAACCTCACCCGGAGGCAAGATTCAACGTCTCGGTCCCTCGGTGCCTGGCCCGGTCGCGGCGCGAGGAGTCTCCCAGGGGGGAGGAGCCTCGCGCCGCGGGAGCGCAGCGCCGGAGCGGGATCGCGCCGACAGGCGCAGATCCCGCGCAGGCGCGGA
>DASWDK010000327.1:0-4596 GCA_036395335.1 Thermoanaerobaculia bacterium | reverse complement strand
CCAGCGAATAGCCGCCTCCCATGCACCATCCGATGGAGCCGATCCGGATTGGGTCGACGTCGTCGCGCGAACGCAGGTAATCGAACGCGGCCTTGAGATCGCGCATCGCGCGGTCCTCCGGCATTCCGCGCATGAGCTGGTGCGCGGTGTCCGGATCGGTCGCCACCTTTCCGCGATACAGGTCGGCGGCGAGCACGACGTAACCCTTACGCGCAAAGTCGTCCGCTTTCGCTTTGACGAAGTTATCCACGCCCCACCATTCTTGGATCACCACCAAGGCGGGCTTCTTCCCGCCTCCCTCCGGAAGCGCGAGATATCCCGAGGCCATCTCGGTGCCGCTCGGGTAGGTGATCATCTTCGGCGCCGGCGCCGCGCTGCACGCCGCCGCGACGAGAAGCGCCGCCAGCCCCCACGTAATTCTTCTGACCATCTTTCGTTTGCCTCCACTCCGGTTAATCTTATTGCGTGGGCTCTCTCTTCCCCGATGAGCCGGCGGACGGGAGGGATCTTCTTCAATTTCTCTACGACCGCCTCGCGGCGAGGTTCCATTTCGGGGCGGCCGAAGTGCGTCTCTCCGATCGCAAGCTGACCGGAGGTGAGATCGTCTACGGCCGCCCCCATCGGCTCACGATCTCCTCCCATCTTTCGCCGTCCGAACGCGAGGACACGCTTCGCCACGAAGCCGCTCACGCCTGGGCGTTCGCGCTGGAAGGCGTCCGCGCGGGACACGGTCCGCTCTTCCGCCGTCTCGCGCGCCACATCGGGGCGACGCCTCGAAAAGCGCCGCTGACGAAAGCGCTCGCGGAGCACCGCCGCCGGAACGAAGTTCTCTATCGATGTGAGGGGTGCCGGCGCCTGTTCCGGCGGTACCGGGAGATTCGGGGCGCGCGCTACTGCATCCGGTGCGACCGCGACGGCCGGCCCTCGCGCCTTCGGCGCCTCGCACGGGAATCGGAAAACGGAGGACGGAAGACGTGAGAGCCGGCCGAGCGTCTTTCCCTCCCGGGTATCGCATCGGGCACGCGACGAATCGGCGGAGCCGCACCGGATGCACCGTGATCCTTCCTCCTCCCGGCACGATCGCCGCCGCCGAGATCCGCGGAGGCGCCCCGGGCACGCGAGAGACGGGGGTCTTCACCCCGGGCAACCTCGTATCGCAGATTGACGCGCTCGTCTTCGCGGGGGGAAGCGCATTCGGGCTCGCGGCGGCTGACGGGGTCGCCGGGTGGCTCCGGGAGCGCGGCGTCGGGTTCGCGGTGGGCGCGGAACGCGTCCCAATCGTCGCCGCGGCGGTCCTCTTCGACCTCGCCGTCGGAAAGCCGCACCATCCGGATCCGGCGATGGGTCGGCGGGCGTGCCGCGCCGCGCGCGAGGGTCCGATCGAGACCGGGGCGGCCGGTGCCGCTGCAGGCGCGACCGTCGGGAAGCTCTTCGGCGTCGCACGCGCCGCCCGAGGCGGGATCGGGTCGGCCGCCGTCCGGCTGCCGGCGGGCGAGGTCGTCGCGGCCATCGTTGCGGTCAATGCGTTCGGGGACGTCGTCGATCCGGAGTCCGGACGCATTCTCGCGGGACCGTCATCCCGCGGCGCGACGCGAATCCGCACCGCGCGCGCTCTCGAGCGAGGAGACCTCGCGGAGAGTCCGCTCGGCGGCGGAGCGACGACCCTCGTCTGCGTCGCCACCACGGTGCCCTTCGAACCGGGGTCGTTGAAAAGGGTTGCGATCGAGGCGCACGACGGCGTCGCGCGGGCGATTCGGCCGGCGCACACCGTCGTGGACGGCGACACCGTGTTCGCTCTCGCTCCGCCGGGGCCGGCGCCTCCGGTCCTCCTCCGCCTGCGTGTCGGCGCAGCTGCAGCCGAGGCCGTCGCGAGGGCGATCGTGGACGCCGTTCGCGAGCGGCGAGGTCCAGCGCGGAAGGTGCGTTGAGCGACCGGAGGTCCGAGGAGCGACGCGGAGTTCTCCTCGTCGCCGGAGCGGCGCTTCTCTGGTCCACCGCCGGCGTCGGAATCAAGACGATCGACGACCCGCCGCTCAAGGTCGTCTTCTTCCGATCGGCGATCGCCGCGGTCGCGCTGCTCGCCCACTTCCGCCCGTGGCTGCGCCGGATGACTCCCGGGTTTCTCGCGGGGATCGGCTGCTATGCGGCGTGCCTCGTCTCGTTCGTCACCGCGACGAAGTGGACGACCGCCGCGAACGCGATCTTCCTCCAGTACACCGGCATCGTCTGGGTGCTGCTCCTCTCGCCACTTGTCCTGAAGGAGCCTCTGCGCGGGCGCGACGCCGCCGCCATCGCTGTCGCGTTCGCGGGTATGGCGTTTTTCTTCCTGGGAAAGTTCGATCCCCGCGGTCGGGCCGGCGATGCGGTCGCCCTCCTCTCCGGGCTCTTCTTCGCGGGGCTCGTCCTCTCCCTTCGCCGGGAGCGCGGCGTCGGCGCGGAGGCGGTCGTCGCGTGGGGCAACGTCGTGACCGCGGCGGTCGTGCTCCCCTTCGTCGCCTCGGACCTGACCCTGACCGCCCGCTCGGGAGCGGTCTATCTCTTCCTCGGAATCTTCCAGCTCGCCGGCGCGTATGCGCTCTTCGTGCGGGGCATCCGGCACGTCACCGCGACGCAGGCTTCGCTCGTCGGGATGCTCGAGCCGATCGCGAATCCGATCTGGGTTTTCCTGTTCCTCGGAGAGAGGCCGGGCCTGACCTCGATCCTCGGAGGCCTCGTCGTGCTCGGCGCGATCGCCTCGCGAACGCTGACCGGAGCTCCTCCGGATCCCGTCCCCCCGCCCGACTAGGGGTCAGGTATCCACTGATACGGATACCGTTGAATCCGCCGATCCGTCCTTCATCTTCGCGAAGCGAAGTGGCAAGTGGAGACCTGACCCCTCCTAGAATCCGGCCATGAAGCCCGAAATCGTGCGCATGGCCGAGCGGATCCGAGAAGCCGGAGGCTACCGGTGGGTCGGCATCTATGCCGTCGGCCGCCACGAGATCTCAGTCATCGGATGGAGCGGGCAGGCGGCTCCCGCGCATCCCCGCTTTCCGAAAGAGCATGGTCTCTGCGGCGCGGCGGCGGCGAGCGGGACGACGGTTCGCGTGGACGACGTCACGAAGGATCCGCGCTACCTGGACACGTTCTCGAGCACGCGCTCGGAAATCGTCGTGCCCGTGAAGCGCCCCACCGGAGAAGTTGTCGGACTGATCGACGTCGAGAGCGAGAAACCGAACGCGTTTGGAAGCGAGGACGAGCGCCGGCTGGAAAAGTTCGCTCTCCAGGCCGCCGACATCTGGAAATAGACTTCGGTCGAGGAGGAAATGAGATGCCGCTCTACATGGACACCCACGAGAAAGTCGAAGGGTTGACCGCGGAAGCGGTCGCGGGCGCGCACGCCAAGGACGTCGCGGTCCAGGGCAAGCACGGAGTCCGCTACCTGAAGTACTGGTTCGACGAAAAGATCGGTCGGGTCTACTGCCTCTGCGAGGCCCCGAGCAAGGAAGCGGCGGAGGCCGTCCACCGCGAGGCGCACGGCCTCGTCGCCGACGAGATCGTCGAGGTCAAAGAAGGGTCTTAACCGCTTCGACCGGGGACGAGCACCTACTGCGCCGCTTCCGAAGAGGTCGCGTCGAAGAGCGGCTCCTGGACGGGCCCGATGAGCGGCAGGATCGCCTCCAGCGAGTCGGTCGCCCAGGAAGGGCGGCGGTCCTTCTTCAGCCGCACCGCCGGAATCTCCCAATCCGACAGGATTGACTCGATCTTCTCGTCGATCGCGCGCTGAAATGTGGTGTCGGTGTCGCGCAGGCCGTCGAAACCGGGCGCGCTGACGATCGGGACCTTGATCAGGAGGTGATACGTCGCGGTCCACCATTTCACGAGGGGCTCGAGCATCGGCGCCCGGCCCGCGGCGAGCAGGTAACAGAAGTTGTCGAGAACGCTCCTGTCGCAGATGACGATCTCCGCCTTGTGGGCGGCTTCCAGCTCCGAGGCGATCTCGGTGTGGAGGATCCAGGATTGCGCGTCGATGGTGGTGTCGCGGTTGATCGGCAGAGGACAGAACCGCGCCACCTCGTGGACCATCTCGACGATCCGGTCGCGCTTCTTCAAGAGCGCAGCGAGCTCGAAGCAGAGCGTCGTCTTGCCGACGCCGTGCGTTCCGATGAAAGCGATCTTCATGAGGACCGGATACTAGCCGTTCACCCCGGCAGACTGAACTCCCTGCGAAGCGAGTCGCCGTCCTCGTCCAGCTTCGGTGGACGGCGGACCGGCGCCGTGCGGCCGTCGAGCCGGATCGGAGACGCGGCGAACCGGATCCCGGCCGCTTGGACGACGGCTCCGAGCGCTCCCGCGGTCGCCGATTCGAGAGCCTCGAGCGGACTGCGTACCGGCCCGGCGGGGATGCCGGCGGCGCGGCACGCCGTGATCCACTCGTCCCGACGTCGCCGCCCTCGGGATGCTCGACCTTGACGACGCGAGCCCCGAGGTCGCCGAGCAGCATCGTGCAGAAGGGTCCGGCGAGAACCCGGGAGAGGTCGAGAACCAGCCCGCGAGCGGGCCGTTCGCCGTTCAATCTTTTGCCGGTCAATCTCTTGCCGGTCTCCAGCCGAGAGG
>DASWDK010000326.1:0-2050 GCA_036395335.1 Thermoanaerobaculia bacterium | reverse complement strand
CGCGTCGTGCATCGCCAGGTTCCAGGCCGCGGTCCCGCGCTTCGCCGTCCCCTTCTTCGCCGCGCCCTCGTCCGAGCCCTGCTTCGCCTCGAGGATGAAGTGGCTCTCCTTGTACAGGTCCATCCGGCCGACGCTCGTCTTCTGCCCCTCGTGGAGCAGGACCGCGTCGCGCTCGAACGTGTAGACGTCCTTCTCCGGGTCGCCGGCCGTCGGCTTCGGCCTCTCGACCGCGAGGACGTCGCAGAGATCGAGCAGGAAGTGGTCCTTGTTGGCGCGCTCGGCCGCGCCGGAGTCGGTCCACTTCGCGATGAAAGCGGAGACCTTCATGGAAGGGGATTGTACACGGGCGTGACCAGGGCGCGTCATCGAGCGTCCGCCGGCGAGCGCACCGCGACGCGGTGTGGAGCCGATCGGCGGGCGGGCTCGGTCAACGACGAAGCCGGCGGCCGCGGCGGCACCGCGCGAGGGAGGCGTCCCGGCAAGATCGGCTCGCGGGCGGTCCGGGTTTGCTATCTGTGAACCTTGCCGCGAACGGCGCCCCAAGTGGGAGCGAGTTTGCGCTTGACGCGATCCACGGTCAGTTGACCTCGCGAAAGCTCGTGCACGCAGGGATGCCGCTCCGGATGCGCCTGCGCTCGCCTCGCGCGCGTCGCAGATTCGTCAACGGGTCCGCGAGGCGCCCGCCGCGATCTCGCGCCAGGACTCGATTGCGTGCGTTTGCGGAGGCCCGAAATTCGCATGAGAGGATCGTCGTCATGGCGACCTCCGCACGCGAACAGTCCGCCCTTCTTGCCGGCCTTCTCCGTCGCGAACACCTCGCGCTCTCCGAGTTCCTGGTCGCCCTCGCGGCCTTCGACGCGGCGCGAGGATGGGTCGAGCTGGGGTACCGATCGCTCTTCGAGCTCCTCCTTCGCGAGCTCGGCCTGCCCAAGGGGCCGGCGTACTACCGGATGATCGCCGCCGGGCTCATCCAGCGGTACCCCGAGGTCGTCGAGCCGCTCCGCGACGGGCGGCTGAATCTCACGAGCGTCACGCAGCTCGCGAAGGTCATCACGCCGGAGAACCGCGCCGAGGTCCTGCCCCGCTTCTTCAACCTGTCGAAGCGCGAGGCGAAGGAGGTCGTCGCGGAGATCGCTCCCGCCGCGGCGCCGCCGGTCCGCACCGTCGTCACGGCGGAGCGTCCCCCGGCGCACCCGGCCTCGACGCTCCTGCCTGCACCTCCGGTCGAGGTTCTTCCGGAAGAACCGACTTCGATCGAGCCTGGCCTCTCGTCCGCGCCGACTCCCGCGCACCGGCAGCGGACGCAGGTCGAGCCGCTCACCGCGGAGCGGAGCCGGCTCCACGTCACCGTTTCCCGGCGGCTCCTCGACAAGCTCGCGGCGGCGCGGGATGCGCTGTCGCATTCCCACCCGGGCGCTTCGGAGGAGACCATCCTCGAGGTCGGTCTCGACCTCATCCTGGAGCGCCACGCGAAGCGGCGCGGGATCGGCGCGAAGCCGTCTCCACCGAAGGGTGAGAAGAGGAGCCCGCGCAGCCGCCACGTCCCGGCCCAGGTCTGGCGTGCCGTCTGGGAGCGCGATGGCGGACGCTGTGCCTGGCCCCTCGAGAACGGCGGCGTCTGCGGCTCGACCGACCAGCTCGAGCTGGACCACGTGAAGGGTTGGGCGCGCGGCGCCGGCACCACGGTCGACGAGTGCCGGATCCTCTGCCGCTGGCACCAGGACGTCTCCGCGCGCCGGCTCTACGGGGACGACCACATGAACGCGTACACCCGGCCCAAGGGCGGGACGTGCTCGGAGCCGGTCGCGGAGTACGGGGCGGCCGCCGCGAGGGCGCGTCATCGAAGGCCGTCGAAGAACGCGCCCGGACGCTGGCGGCGAGTGACCGCCGGGTCGGGGTCGGGTGCACCCGCCTTGGGACACCTGGCGCCGTTCGACTTCGGGGCGCCGCTTCATAGAAGAAGGGCGAACGGAATCTTCCCGGTGTTTTCCGAATCGCGATCGGTCGTTTAGGGCGCACGCCGGCGCGCGCGGAGCTCGCGCACGATCGC
>DASWDK010000325.1:0-4534 GCA_036395335.1 Thermoanaerobaculia bacterium | reverse complement strand
CGTCGCCGATCCAGTTGGGCGCGACGACGAGCCTCCCCCCGGGACGCCGTCTCACGGACGATCTGCGGGGTCCGGTCGCGTCTTCCACCGGTCGTGGATCCACAACCATGCGTCGGGCGTGCGGCGGACCGCCGACTCAGTCACTTCCATGTAGCGCGCGGTCGCGCGGCGCACCCGTTCGTCCCGGTCGACGTCCGGCCCGCCGAACTCTTCCGGCAGAAGCGGGCGCTCGAACTCGAGCCGGTAGCGCCCGTCGGCTTCCGGCCAGGTGAAGACCGGCACGACCGCCGCTCCCGTCTTCAGGTGAAAGAGCGCGAGCGACGAAGTCGTGGCCGCCGGCCGCCCGAAGAACGGGACGAACACGGCTTCCCGCCGCAAAACGTTCTGATCGATGAGAATGGCGACCGTCTCGTTTCGCGCCATTGCGCGAAGCAGCTCCTTTGCCGCCTGTCTCTTGGAGATCGGACGGTTCCCGAACCGCCGTCGGAGGCTCGCGAGCTCCTCCTCGAGGAGCGGGTTGTCGAGAGGGCGGGCGACCGGCGAGATCGGCTCTCCCAGGAGTCCCGCTACGAGCGCCCCGACCTCCCAGCTCCCGAAGTGCGCGGAAAGGAGGAAGACTCCTTTCCCGCGCGCGCGCGCGGCGCGAAGGTGCTCCTCTCCGACGACCGAGACGCGGGACAGCAGATCCTGACGCGAGAGCCGGCCGGTCTCGAGGAAGTCGACGAGCGCGCTCGCGAACCCCTCGATCGATCGGCGCGCGATGGAAGCGATCTTCTCCGGTGGCTCCCCGGGAAAGGCTGCGGTCAGGTTGTCCAGAAGAATTCGCCGCCGCGAAGGAAGAAGCGAGAAAACGAGTCGCGCGGCGGCCCGTCCCGCACGGCGGGCGGCCGGCGGAGGCAGCAGGGCAAGCCCTCGAGCGGCGAGCCGGAAAAGAGCCAGCTCGGCCCGGTGGCGCAGGGCGGACCGTCGGCGCTTACGCGAGCGGCGAGGGGTCTCCGCCGGGAGAGTGTTCGCGCCCGCTTGGTCTGACGCCCCCGGGGACGCGTTCACGTCGGCCGGGCCGATGCCGTCCGCGATCTCCCCGGCTCCCCGGAAATTCGGGAGAGCAGGAACGGGAAAAAGCCGGGCTCGGCGACCTCGACGTCGAGCCGCAGGGTGACGACCGGGAGCGCGGTCTTTCCCTCGAGCTTCACGGCATCCTTTTCGGTCGTGAGGATCCACGCGCTGCCGGTCGAGTCCGCGGCGCGGCGGATGCGCTCGAGATCGCGCCGCGTGTAGCGGTGATGGTCGGGAAAGCCGAGGATCTCCTCGGCGGACAGCTCCAGCTCCGCGAGCGTTGCCGCGAACGACGCAGGGTTGGCGATTCCGCAGACCGCGACGAACCGCCTCGCCGAGAGAAGCTGGGTGGCCACCGGCGAACCCTCTTCGTCCCGGAGCCCCGCGGCTCGGATGCGCGCGGAAAAGAGCGGCACGCCCCGATTCCACCGATCGAGCGCGAGACGCGCCGCTCCGGGCAGATCGCTCCGATCGACGCGGGTGAAAACGACGGCGTCGGCGCGGGCGAGCGCGGGGAGCGGCTCGCGCAGCCGTCCCGCCGGCGGCAGGCGTTCCCCTCCGAACGGATTGGCGGCATCCAGCAGGAGCAGGTTCACGTCGCGTTCGAGCGCGAGGTGCTGATAACCGTCGTCTAAGATCAGCAGATCCGCTCCCAGCTCGATCGCGACGCGCGCGCCTTCGATGCGCCGCTCCGCGGCGACGACGGGTACCGTCGGCAGTCTCCTCGCCATCGCGACCGGCTCGTCGCCCCCCTCCTCCGGTCCGACGAGGGGACCGGCGCCGCGGGAGACCACGATCACGCCCTTCGATCGGCGGCCGTAGCCGCGCGAGAGGACCGCCGGCCGCTTTCCCTCGAAGCGCAGCCGCCGGGCGAGGAACTCGACGAACGGCGTCTTCCCGGTTCCGCCGAACGTCAGGTTTCCCACCGACACGACGGGACAGGCGGCGCGGTGTGAGGCGAGCCAGCCGGATCGATAGAGCCGGGCTCGCGCTTCGAGCGCGTGCCCATGGAGCGCGGAGAGGGGTGAGAGGATCGTGCGCCCGATCGATTCGGGAAGGGTCGCTCTCACCGGGCCGCCCCGTGCTGCGCGGGAGCGTGCGGGAGGAGCTCGAGCACTTCGTCGGCCGTGGCCTCGGCGGAACCGCGGTTGCCGGCGACGAACCGGCGCGCCACCCCCCCGGAAGCGGCGGTTGCCGCGGGGTCGGCGAGGCGGGCCGAAAAAGCCTGAGCGAGGTCCTCCGCATTCGTAACTCCGGTCACGATGCCGAGCCTCTCCCCCTTTTCCGTGATCTCCCGGAAGTTCTCAACGTGCGGTCCGACGATCACGGGCACTCCGGCCGACCATGCCTCGATCGGGTTGTGTCCGCCGCGTGGGATGAGACTTCCACCCACGAAGGCGACCCTCGCGTGAAGGTAGAGCGATGCAAGCTCGCCGATCGTATCGAGGAGATAGACGTCGCAACGGCCCCGGCCCCGCGAGGTCGATCGGAGGAGCGAGAAACCTCCGGCCTCGATCCTTTTCGCGACCTCGTCGAAGCGCTCCGGCCGCCGCGGCGCAATCGCCAGGAGCGGACGGGGAGTCAGCCGGCTCCACGCGTCGAGGACCATGCCTTCTTCCCCTTCGGCGGTCGATGCGGCGACCACGACCGGGCGTCCGGCTGCCGCCTCCATCAGACGCTCTGCGTCGCGAAACGGGGCAGCCGACGGAAGGTCGTACTTGACGTTTCCTTTCATTCGGATTTTCGATCGGGGCACGCCGAGCGACTCGATCCGGCGCGCGTCCTCGTCGCTCTGCATGACGAAGAGCGACACTCTTTCGAGGGTCGGGGAGAACCAACGCCGCAGCATCCGATATCGCGGGTAGGAGCGTTCCGAGATCCGGCCGTTGACGAGAGCGACCGGAATCTCACGCGCGGCGGCGCGGTCGAGGAAGAGGGGCCACAGCTCGGTCTCGGTCAGAAGCACGAGACCGGGCCGGACTTCGTCGAGCGCCCGCTCGATCGGGCGCGCGAGGTCGAACGGAAACGCGAAGAGCGCGACGCCGGAAGGAAGGATCCGAGAAGCGAGCTCGCGCCCCGCCTCAGTCGTCACGGAGAGACCCAGGCGCCGGCCGGCAGCCTTGCGCGCCAGGGCCGAAAGGAGAGACACCGCCACCCCGACTTCACCGACGGAGACCGCGTGGACCCAGATCCCTCCCGCGAGGTCGGGAAAGGACAGACGGCCGAGTCGGCCGCGAAGATCGCCCAGGCGACGCCGCCCCGTGAGCGAGCGCACAAGGGCGACCGGAGAGTAGACGAGGAGCGCCGCCCCTGCCAGAAACCGGTAGAAGAGCATGCCCCGCCGATTATCGTTCACTGGGAAGCAGCCTTGCCCTTGCCCGGGTCGGAACAAGGTTTTACCATTCAAAGGGTTATCGGGTGAAGAAAGGGCGTGACAATGAGGAAGAAACGGGGCGACGGGGAGCGTTGCCGCTCCGTATAACGGCCGGGAGGACCCATGATTGTCGCGGGGACAGGCCTTGCGGGCCTGCACCCGTCGCAGTTCAAGACACGATGGATCTCGTTTACAGCGAAAACCGGCAGCGGCAAGAAGCGACCGAGCTTCCCGATCGCGAGCTCGCCCTACGCGCCCGGGGAGGCGACATGGTCGCCTTCGAGACCCTCGTCACCCGCAAGACCCCCGCCGTCATCTCGGTAGCGCGGCGGATCGTCGGAGACGTCGAGGACGCCCGCGACGTCGCGCAGCTCGTTTTCCTCCGGGTCTGGGAGCAGCTCGCCCGATACGACGAGCAGTTTTCGTTCAACACCTGGCTCTATCGCATTGCCACGAACCTCTCGATCGACTTTCTCCGAAGCTCGCGCAGCCGGGAGCGCGCGCACGGCGCCACGCTTCATCTCGTCCGCATGCGCGAGGAAATGACCGGCCGCGAGACGACGGACGCCCTGGAGGACGTCGAGCTCGCGCGGCTCTTCCAGACGGTCTCGGGCCGGTTGACCGGCAAACAGAAAGCCGTTTTCGTCCTGAAAGAGATGGAGGACTGCGACACCAAGGAGATCGCGCAGATCCTGAAATGCGGGGAGTCCACGGTGCGCAACCATCTCTTCAACGCGCGTCGGGTCTTGCGTCGGGAGATCGCCCGGATCTGTCCGGGCCTGCTCCCCGTCCGAGGGCGGCGATGAGCTTTTCGTGCGGCGAAGTCCGCGTTCGACTTCCCGAGTACGTCGACGGCGTCCTCGCCACGGGCGAGGAGCGGACCTTCCGGCAGCACCTCTTCTCGTGCGGCGCCTGTCGTGACGAGCTCGCCTCGATCGAGCCGAGCCTTCTCTTCGCGCGCGTCTCTCTCGAAGAGGTTTCTCCGGGAGACGTCGAACGGGTCTTGGCGGGCGTGCGGGCCGGCGTGGCGCTCAAGCAGGCGGAGCGCAAGCTCGCGGTCGGCCGTTCGAAGCGGCGGCACCGCGTGGCGGCAATCGCTTCGGC
>DASWDK010000324.1:0-7389 GCA_036395335.1 Thermoanaerobaculia bacterium | reverse complement strand
CCTCGTCGCGGAGGACTACTTCGAGGAAGTGGACCGCCAGCCCCGTTAAGACGTAACGGGGGACAGGCTTAAGCCTGTCCCCGGTTGTAGGCGTAGGCTCGGCCGATGCGCATCGCTTTTTTCGGTACGCCGCGCTTTGCCGTGCCGTCGCTCCAGGCGATCGTCGACGCCGGCTTCGTCGTCCCGCTCGTGGTCACGCAGCCGGACCGGCCTGTGGGGAGAAGCGGGCGGCCGCGCCCTTCCGCAGTGGCCGAGGTCTCCCGCGAGAGGGGAATCCCGATCGAGAGACCGGAACGTTTGCGCCGCGACGAGCCGTTTCGGGAGCGTCTCGCGGCCGCGCGGCCGGACGCGATAGCCGTCGTCGCTTACGGGAAGCTCTTGCCCGACGAGATCCTGGATCTCCCGCCGCTCGGCTGTCTCAACGTCCACGCGTCCCTTCTTCCGCGACACCGGGGCGCGTCGCCGATCGCCGCGGCGATCCTCGCCGGCGACCGCGAGACGGGCGTCGTGACGATGAGGATCATCGCGGAGCTCGACGCCGGGCCTCTCTATCTCGAACGGAAGGTATCGATCGGTGAGCGGGAAGACGCCGAGTCGCTGTCCGGTCGCCTCGCGCGCGTTGGGGCCGAGCTCCTCGTCGAGACGCTGCGCGGCCTGGAGGAGGGGTCGCTCGTGCCACGGCCCCAGGCCGGTCAAGCGACGTTCACGCGACCGATCCGGCGCGAGGATGCGCGCGTCGACTGGAACGAATCGGCCGCTGGCATCGACAGACGCCTGCGCGCCTTTACTCCATGGCCAGGTCTCTACGCGGTCCTGGGCGGGGAGCGCGTCAAGCTCCTCGAGCTCGAGCCGGCGGGGATGATCGTTTCCGGGCGAGACCCGGGGATGATCTGGGACGAATGGGGCGAACCGATGGTCGCGGCCGGGAGCGGTACGGCGCTCGTTCTGAAAACGGTCCAGCGAGCGGGGCGTCGGCCGGTCACGGGGAGCGAGTTCTTGAGGGGCCTGCCGTTCCGCCCGGTCCGATTCGAACCGGCGTCCTGATGGCCGCCCGGCCGCCTTCTGCCGTGCGGGTCCACGCCGTCGAGATCCTGCGGCAGGTCCTGCGGCGCGGCGCGGAAGTCCCGCCGCTCCTGACCGTGAGCGAGCGGGATCTTTCGGGTCCCGACCGCGACCTGCTCCGCGAGATCGTCTTTGGTGTCCTGCGCAACCGGTCCGCGCTGGACTCGGAGCTTGCGTCGGTGTCCCGCGCGCCGCTCGCGCGCCTCGCGCCCGATCTGCGGGAGATCCTGGAGGTGGCGCTGTACCAGATCCGTCGCCTCGACCGGGTTCCGACGTATGCCGCCGTCGACGAGGCCGTCCGCCACGCCCGCGCGAGCGGAGGAGAGCGGGCGGCGAAGCTCGTGAACGCAGTGCTGCGCCGGCTCGCCGATCACGCCGCACCGGCTGCAAGGTCGGCGACGAGCGCCGCGGAGCTCGCGCGGGAGACGTCGCACCCCGAGTTCCTCGTGCGGCGCTGGATGAAGCGGTTCGGCGGCGAGACGACGTGCCGGATCCTCGACGCCGACAACGCCGCGTCGGGCATGGACCTCCTCGTCAACCCACGCCGGACGAATCGAGAGACGCTTCGGGAAGGGCTCGCCGGAGAGGGAGTCGTGACCGAGCCGTCTTCGATCTCTCCCCTCGGTCTCTCGGTCGTTTCGGGCAATCCTCTCGGATCGCGGCTCCTCTCCGAAGGACACTTCACGGTGCAGGACGTCGGCGCGCAGGCGCTCGCTCTCCTCCTTCCGCCGGGAGACCTCCTCGTCGACCTCGCCGCGGCGCCGGGAGGAAAGTCGTTCGCGGCGCTCGCGTTCGGCACCACCCGACGCACGATCTCTCTTGACCGATCCACGATTCGGCTCGCCCGTTTCGCCGGGAACGCCCGACGACTCGGGATGCCGGAGGCGCGCGCCGTCGCGGCGGACTTCCTCGCGCCGCCGCTTCCGACCGGAAGGTTCGATCGTGTGCTGCTCGACGCGCCGTGCAGCGGCACCGGGACGCTCCGCAAGAACCCGGAGATCCGCTATCGGATCGATCCCGGCGGAATCGAGAAGCTCGCGCGGGCGCAGTCTCGGGCGCTCTTCTCCGCCGCAGACCTGCTCGCGCCGGGGGGTTACCTCCTCTATGCGACGTGCAGCCTGGAAGCGGAGGAAAACGAGCGCGTGGTCGCCCAAGTGCTGTCGGAGCGACCCGAGCTCTCGCCGATGCCAATCGAGCCGCCCGAGCCGCTCCACCCGTTCGTCGAGGGCACGCGGTTTCGTCTCTTTCCCGATGTTCGCACCGACGGATTCACGGCGCACCTGCTCCGCAGGCGTGAGCAGTAGTGCCGCCGTTGCCGCACTGGGGAACTTCCACGAAACGCAGCCGGTGGCCGCTTCCGATATCCCTGCGAAGACCGAGGAGAGGCCCGTCCCCCTCGCGGTTCCGCTGCCCTGACTCTGGAATCACCTCGCCGCTTCGTAGACGCGGCGGAACTCGATTTCCCGCTCGCGTCCCTCGATTCGCGTCGTCACGGTCAGCGAGGAGCCGTCGGCCGCCACGGCGTACGTCTCGGTGATCTTCGGTCCGTGCTCGGGCGTGGTCGCGACAACGACGCGCCCCTCCTTCCAGCGCGCGCGGATTTTGGTGGTGCCGGCGGAACGTTCTTCCTCGATCTTCCGTCCGTCGGTGTAGAGGACGTGCTCCCGGCCGATCCCGTCGGTGATCCGGAGCTCCGGATCGCGATGCACGATCGTCAGGAGGTCGAAGGCACGCCCGCCTTCGAAGAGGTCGCTCCCGCCCTTCGCTTCGCCCTCGTCGGTCGGACGGCCGTGGCGACCTCCGAAACCGCCGCCCCTCCCTCCCCGAAAGCCGCCGCCTCCGCCGAAACCCCGGCGCGTCGATCCTCCGCCCTCGCGGAACTTCTGCGCCGGATCGTCGGACCGCTCGCGGTCGAGCTTCCAGGTGCCCGAGAGATCGCCCGCTCCGACCGCGGGTGAAGCCCGGGGGAGGAGCAGCAGGACGGCGGCGATCGCTGCCTCGAGGACCGTTCTCATGAGAGTTCCTCCTTCCACCGGCCGAGGGCCGACGCCGACCCACGGCGACCGTAAATGCGGGTCACCAGCCGGTCTTCAGGGACACGAAAGGATCTTGTAAACGCTGTAAATTCTCGGCAGGTCGGCGACGCCCGCGCGCCTGCGTGAGTAGACTCGATCGCATGGCACTCTCCTCCCGGAGCCCCCGCGTCTCCCTGGCCGCCGCGGGCGTCCTCGTGATCCTGCTGGCGGTTCTGGCGTCCCTGCAGTACCGCTGGCTCGGTCAGGTGGCCCAGGCCGAGCGCGACAGGGCGAGAGCGCGCCTGGCGGCCGCGGCATCCGGCTTCGCGGCCGACTTCGATGGCGAGATCGGCCATGTCGCCGCCTGTCTCGGCTCTTCCCCGGCAACGGACGAGCCGGAAAGCGAGCCGGTCGCGCCGAGGTACGACTGCCTCGTGCGCTCCGGGGTCCAGCCGCTGGTTGCCGACCTCTATCGGGCGGAGGGAAAGTCCCCGGGAGATGTCGCCCTCTCCCGCTTCGATCCAGCTTCGAGAGCCCTCGTCCCGGTTCCCTGGCCCGCTCCGCTCGAGGCGATTCACATCCGGTTGCAGGACGAAACCGAAGCCGATGTTTCCGGCTTCGAACGGCGGCGTCGTTTTCCGGATCCGATCGATGGAAGCGTTCCCGCTCTCGTTCTGCCCGAACGGCGGGGTGGATTCATCGGGCCCGGCGAGGGGCTGGGCCCGAGTCGGCGCGGTTTCCTGATCGGCCGATTGGACGTGGGTTATCTGGCGGGCACGCTCTTTCCCGACCTGGAGCGCCGGTATTTCGGACACGGCAGCCTTCAGGACTACGAGCTCGCCGTGGTTCGGCGAACCGACCCGGCGCATCCGCTCTACGCCTCCGAGCGGGCGAACGCCGCTCCGTTTCGCTCGGGCGACGCCGTCGCAGACCTCCTCACCTTTCGGATTTTCGAGGAAGCCCGCCGGTCCGAAATGGGGAATCGCCGGCCGCCGTCGTCCGGATTCCGCGGGCCTTTGTCGCGCCCATCCTGGCGTCCCGGGGTAAGCGGTGGGGGCCGATTCTCTCCGGGTCCCTGGCGCCTCGTCGCGGTCCATCGCGGCGGCTCCCTCGACGCCGCCGTCGCGCGGACGCGGAGGCGCAACCTGGCCGTCGGTTTCGGCATCCTGGCGGTGCTCGCCGGCAGCGTCGCGATGCTGGCCGTCTCCGCCCGGCGGGCTCAGCGTCTGGCGCGTCAGCAGATCGACTTCGTCGCGGCGATGTCTCACGAGCTCCATACGCCGTTGACCGCGATTCGCTCGGCGGGGCAGAACCTCGCCGACGGTGTCGTCGCCGAGAGCGGCCAGGTTCGCCGTTACGGATCGCTGATCGAGAGCGAAGGACGGCGCCTTTCCGAAATGGTGACGCGCGTGCTCGACTTCGCCGGCATCCAGTCCGGACTCCGCGCCTATCGGCTGCGCGCCGTCCCGGTCGCCAGAATCGTCGACTCCGCGCTTTCGAACAGCCGCCTTGCGGCGGAGCAGAAGGGCATCTACGTCGAGCGAGACGTCCCGCCCGACCTGCCTCCCGTGCTCGCGGACGAAGACGCGATCGGCCGGGCGCTCCAGAACCTGATCGACAACGCGATCAAGTACGGCGGCGATGAGAGATGGATGCGGGTTCGCGCTCGGGTCGTGCCGAACGGCTCCCGTCCGGAGATCGCGATCTCCGTCGAGGACCGCGGTCCTGGAGTCCGACAGTCCGAGCGGCGGCACATCTTCGAGCCGTTCTATCGGGGCGAGTCCCCTCCTGCGGAGGGCGTCGCGGGAAGCGGGCTGGGCCTCGCGCTCGTCCGGCCGATCGTCGAGGCCCACGGTGGAACGGTGACGGTCGAATCGAACGACGGCGGCGGCGCCCGGTTCACCATCCGGATTCCCACCGCGCCCGGAGGCGGGGAGGAGGCGCGGGTCTCGTGAAGGCGAACGGCGCCCCTGTCGAGCGGATCGCGCGCCGGATCCTCCTCGTCGAAGACGAGCCCAGTCTCGTCACGACGCTCGTCGATCGGCTTCGGTCGGAGGGCTACGAGGTCGAGTCGATCGGCGACGGAGACCACGCGGTAGTTCATCCGGCGATCGGCTTCGTCGATCTCGTGATCTTGGACGTGATGCTACCGGGGAAGAGCGGCTTCGACGTGTGCCGCGACCTGAGACAGCGGGGAATCCAGACGCCGATCCTGATGTTGACCGCACGATCGCAGGTCGTCGACCGGGTCGTGGGCCTGAAGCTCGGCGCCGACGACTACCTGACGAAACCGTTCGAGATGATCGAGCTCGTGGCGCGCGTCGAAGCGCTCCTGCGGCGCGGCCGCGCCCCGGTCGCCTCCGGCGAGGGTCGGTACGCCTTCGGAGACGTCCAGATCGACTTCCGTCGCGCGGAGGTCCTGCGGGAGGACCGGCCGGTCTCCCTCTCCGCTCTCGAGTTCAAGCTCCTCCAGTACTTCATCGCCCATCGGGGGGCGTTGCTCACGCGGGACGAGCTCCTGGACAACGTGTGGGGGTACGACGCCACTCCGGTCACGCGAACCGTCGACGTGCACGTCTCGTCTCTACGCCAGAAACTGGAGCGCAACCCGGGGCACCCCGAGTTCATCCTGACCGTCCATCGTCTCGGGTACAAATTCGCCGGCTGAGCTCTCCTCCTTTACATCGCTTACAGAGAATTTTCGCTCGCGTGAAGAACGCCCGCCAGTGCGTTCCGTACGCTCTTCATCGTGAATTCGAAGTCGTTCAAACCGGAATCCCCGTTTCGGGGACCGAAAGGAGACCAGCACATGAAGAAATCGACTCCCGGTTCTTTCGCCCTCGCGTTTCTCCTGGCCGGAGTGCTCGGGGCCCAGACGTCCGGACGGAGAGGAGGTCCGCCCCCCGATGCGGGGGTTCTGGAGCTCGGCAAAGGAGGCCTGAACTCTGCCTGCCTCGACGCGCTCGGCTTGAGCGATGCCCAGAGGACCGCGATCGCGCAGCTGCGCTCGGACCTGTCCGCCGCGATCCAGCCGCTCTTCGAGCAGCGGCGGAGCTTTCACGAGCAAATCGACGCGGCTCTCGAAACCACGAGCCCCGATCCGACCGCAATCGGCCGGCTCGTGATCGCGGATCACGGCGTCGGAGAGCAGATCCGAACGGAGCACGAGCGATTTCAGACCCGATTCGAGGCGATCCTCACACCCGACCAGCTGACGAACTACAGGGCGCTGCGCGAGAACGGCGTCTGCGCCCCACGCGCAAAGCACTTCCACTGAACCCCCCGACCCTCCGCGGCCGGCGCGCGCGAGAGCGCGGCCGGCCTTTTTTTGCCCGTAGAATCCTTTCGATGAACCGCTCGAGCCCGATCCCCGTCCTCGATCTGACGCGATACGACGAGGAGCTGAATCACCAGATCGCTTCCCGCGTCGAGGACGTTTTCTCGTCCGGCCGTTTCATCCTCGCGGAGGTCAACGCCGACTTCGAGAAGGCGTTCAGAGAATGGATCGGCGTGCGTCACGCGCTCGGCGTCTCTTCCGGGACCGACGCGCTCCTCGTCGCGCTCATGGCGTTGGGCGTCGGAGCGGGCGACGAGGTGATCACGAGCCCGTTCAGCTTTTTCGCGTCCGCCGGCGAGATCGCGCGCCTCGGTGCGCGCCCCGTGTTCGTGGACATCGAGCCGGACACGTTCAACATCGATGCCGATCGCCTTCCCGCCGCGATCACTCGGCGCACGAAAGCCGTTCTGCCGGTGCATCTGTACGGTCAATGCGCCGACATGGATGCAATCCAGGAAATCGTCGGGAAGATCCCGATCGTCGAAGACGCCTGCCAGGCAGTGGGCGCGACCCAGCAGCGGCGTGGGGCGGGCACGATGGGGACGATCGGAGCGTTCTCCTTCTACCCGACGAAGAACCTGGGTGGGGCGGGCGACGCCGGCGCCGTGACCACGAACGACGACGATCTGGCGGCGCTCGTTTCGACCCTGCGTCTCCACGGAGAGTCGAAGCGCTACCACCATGCCCGCGTCGGCGGGAACTTCCGAATGGATTCCATCCAGGCCGCCGTCCTGCTCGCCAAACTTCCGTTTCTCGACGGTTGGACCACCCGGCGCATCGCGATCGCCGACCGTTACGCGAAGATGCTGTGGGACGCCGAAGTCTCCAACCGGATCGTTCTTCCAACGGTTGCGCCCGGCCGCCGCCACGTTTTCCACCAGTACGTGGTCCGCGTGCGAGATCGCGATCGCGTCCGGGAGAAGCTCGCCCATGCCGGGATCTCGACAGCCGTCTTCTACCCCGTCCCCCTCCACC
>DASWDK010000323.1:0-14132 GCA_036395335.1 Thermoanaerobaculia bacterium | reverse complement strand
CGGACGGAAGAGGAAGCCGTCGCGCACGCGGTCCCGCGCGATTCGCAAGGCGTTGAAGCGCGAGGGTCATCGCGCGGCGACCCGGAAGTCCCTCGCCCGCCAGGCACGCTCCGCGGCGCGGACGCGGTCGTCGGCTTCCCGATCGAGCGCGGCGCGAAAGGCCGCCCGGACCCGTGCCCGCCGCTCGACGAAGAGGAAGTAGCGTCTCGACTTGCTTTCGGCCGGATGGGTAAAATCCCGGCACGATGGCCGTCAGGAAGAAGTCGAAGAAGTCGAAGAAGTCGAAGAAGCACCTTCCCCGCGAACGAGCGCAGACCAACCGGAGTTTGAAAACCGAGCGGGCCGCGACGGACCAGTCGATTCGTGGCGGGGGAAAGGCGGTGCAGCGAGCGTCGGACGTCGCCCTCCGGCAAATCCGGCACGAGGCCGATCGGAGGCTCTCGCGCGAGAGAAAGTCCGCGGACGCCGAGCGGGCGGCAAAGACCTCGACAAGATCTGCTGCCCGCGCGGTGGAAATCGAACGCCGTCGGACGGCGGAGTTTCTTCGTCTCGAACGACGACGCGCCGATCGGGGCACCGCCCGGCAGCGCCGCCGTTCCGATCTGGCTCTTCGCGAGGAGAGACGTCAGCGTGGCGAAACGGAAAAGAGGCTTTTCGTCCGCGAGCGAGCAACGACGGATCGGCACCTCGGCCAAGAGCGGGAACGGACCGACAATGCGTTTCGGCTCGCCGAGCATCGACTCCTGCATGCCGGGACGGCCCGCGAGAAATCGGCGGCCGCAGTGGCCTTGCGGGACGAGTTTCTGGCGATCTTGAGCCACGATTTGAGGACTCCTCTGAACGTGATCTCGATCAACGCCGCCCGGCTGGGACGGTTGGTGCCGGCCGGCGAAGGCGAGGAACAGATCCGGAGAATGTGTTCTCAGATCGAGGAGGCAGTGAAACGGATCGCAGGCATGGTCAACGACCTGCTCGATGCCGAGCGGATGGCGCTCGCGAGATTGCATTTGCCGACGAGACCCGGAGACCTGCGGGACATCGCGCGAGAAGCGATCGACATGATGGCGCCGCTGGTCGCGGCTCAGGGTGTGTCGCTCGAAGCGTCGTTGCCGGCGGAGCCGGTGCAGGCGAGCTTCGATCGGGATCGGATTCTTCAGGTCTTCACGAACCTTTTGGGGAATGCCGTCAAGTTCACCCCGAAAGGCGGCAAAGTCCGACTCGGAATCGAAAGGAGCAACGGCGACGTGCGGGTCACCGTTTCGGACACGGGGCCGGGCATTCCGGCCGACCAGCACGACCGCGTCTTCCAACGGTTCACCCAGGTAGGGGCCCGGCGCGGAGGCGTCGGGCTCGGTCTCTACATTGCCCGCCGCATCGTCGAGGCGCATGGGGGAGGGATCGGGGTGAACAGCCGGCCCGGAGAAGGGAGCACGTTCTTCTTCACCCTGCCGGAGCGGCGAAGGAATCGAACGGGAAACGAACGCAACAGGGGGTGATCGTGAGCAGAGTGAAAACGATTCCCGAGGGGTACCACAGCGTGACGCCGTACCTGTGCATCGACGGCGCGGCGGAGGCAATCGAGTTCTACAAGAAGGCGTTCGGCGCGAAAGAGCTCTCCCGCATGCCGGCTCCGGGCGGAAAGGTCGGACACGCCGAGGTCCAGATCGGCGATTCGCACGTCATGCTGGCCGACGAGTTTCCCGAGATGGGCTTCCGGAGCCCGAAATCGGTCGGCGGCACGCCGGTGATGATGCACCTGTACGTCGAGGACGTCGACGCGACCGTGACCCGAGCGGCGTCGGCCGGCGCGAAGGTCGTGCGGGCGGTCGAAGACCAGTTCTACGGCGACCGGGGCGGCAAGATCGAGGACCCGTTCGGCCACAGCTGGTACGTCTCGACCCACGTCGAAGACGTGTCGCCCGAAGAGCTCGAGAAGCGGGCGGCCGCGATGTTCGCGGGAGCCTGACGGCTGACGCGCTGACTAATCCCTAATCCGCCGCCTTCAGCCCCAGAAGATTCGCGAAGAGCCGGTAGGCGCCCGGGACGCCGGCGGGAAGCTGGCGGAAAAAGGCGAGACCCGTGTACACGTACGTGCCCTTGCCTAGCTTCGCGACGAGGAGCCCGCCCTGCTGCTCCGGCTCGTCGGGATCCTTCATCGCGAGGAGCGGCTTGTAGGCGGGGTCCCACGTGTGCGCGAAATACAGTCCCCGCTCCTGCACCCAGCCGGCCCAATCTTCGTCCGAGATTCGATGCGGTCGGTGGAAGACCGGGCTCGTCGGATCGAGCACGCGAACGGGTGCCGTCTCGTCGGTGACCCGGTCGTGCGGGCGCGCGATCTCGAGCTTGTACGGCGCGTAGTTGCCCTCGACGAACTGGTACTGCTGGTATTGAACGATCAGGAGACCGCCGCCGCGCGTGTAATCGAGGAGCCGGCCGTTGGCCCGAGCGAGCGCGGGGTCGGTCTCGTATGCACGGCTTCCGACGACGATGGCGTCGTACCGCGTCAGGTCGCCCGACTGGAGTGCCTTCGCGTCGAGAACGACGACGGGTACGCCGATCGCGGCGAGCGCTTCGGGCACGCGGTCCGAAGCTCCCCGGACGTAGCCGACGCGCTGGAGCGCCGGGAGTCGGATGTCCGCCGCGACCAGCTCGACCGCCGACTCTTCCGCCAGCGGTGTGGGTGGGATGTGCGGATAGTCGAGGACGCGAACGCTCGACGCGAACCGCCTCCCGTCGTCGGTGATCGCGGCGATTCGGAACGTCCCGCGGCCGGCCGGGAACGGGGACGGCGGCCGGAGCGGTACGTCGAAAGACCGCCGATCGCCGCGGCCGTTCACCGAGAAGGGAACGGCGGCGATGGCGCGCCACCCGGGAGGGACGGCCGTCTCGATCCTGCCGGAGAGAGGTCCCGGCGAGTTCGACGTCACCGTGATCTCCAGCCGCTTCTCGCCCTTGTCTGCGGTCGGCCAGACGATGCGATCCGGATCGACCGAAACTTCGAGCGCGGCAACGGCGCGGACCGGACGGCGCACTTCGCCGAGCGCCTGGTCGCGGAGGCGCCACACCACGTCGCGCCGCAGGAGGACGGGAACGCCCGCGACGCGCAGCCGCGCGACCGCGATCAACGGAAGCGGCTGAAACGGCTCACCGCGAACCCCCGGGGGGACGTCAGTCCAGTCGTAGAGCGCCCCTTCGAGCGGCCGGCGCAGGAAATACGGAACGGTCGGCTCTGCGGCGGCGGGAGAGGCCATCCGCGTCCACTCGGAGAGGGTATTCGGGGCGACCTCGCGCGGTTGGGCGGCGGCGGGCGTGACGTTCCAGCCGTCGGGGCTCGCGAGCTCGACGGTCTCGACCGAGACCGGCTGCTCACCCGCGTTCCAGATGCCGACTTTGACTTCGAGAGTATCTCCGGGCGCAGCGGTCTCCCGGTCCGCGAGAGCATCGACGGTGACCTCCGCCGCGGTCGCGAGCGCGCTCTCGGCGAGCGAGATCTTCTCGTCGAGGAGTGCGGCGGCTGCGGAGTCTCCTCCTTCACCGTCCGTCGGGACGATCTCGCGTGCCGCCTTGAGTTCGGTCACGACCATCGCGAGCGGTCGAGCCGCCTGGGCGAGAGCGGTGGGGAGGAGCTTCGCGCGCGTGTCGGAGACGAGAGACTCGATGCGCCGGAGCTTCTCCTCCACGCGGGCCCGTCGCGACGCGTCCGGAATCCCTGCGGCGATCGCGGACAGACGGGTATTCACTCCCGCGAAAAGATCTTTTGCCTCGCGACCGGCGCCGCCCTCGACCCACGCGACGCGGGTTTCGTTCGGGCCGGGGGGCTGCAGCGCCCCCATGTCCTGTGAGCGGTGATTGCTGCGGCTCGCCATCGCGATCTGGTGATACGAACGGCCGGAGAGGGGATCGACGGCGCCGGTCGGCAGCACGATGGTGGCGATCTCCGGCCCCGCGTAGTCGCAGCAATAGAGTGCCGCGATCTTCCAGGGGCGGAGCGTTTCATTCTCGAGCGCCCGGACCGAGGCCGGGTCCGCCGCCGCGGCCTCGGCCTCTCTGCCGACGACTGCCGACGCCTGGTGGTGTCCGTGCCCGTCGCGCGGTGTTCCGCTGAAGACCGTCACGATCACCTGCGGCCGAAAACGGCGCACGATACGCACGACGTCCTCGAGCAGGACTTCCTTCGGCCAGAGGCGCAGCGTTTCCTCGAGTGACCGCGTGTAGCCGAAATCGTAGGCGCGGGTGAAGAACTGCCGCGCGCCGTCGATCCGCCTCGCCGCGAGAAGCTCCTGAGTGCGAATCACCCCGAGCGGAATCCCGAGATCCGGCCCGAGAAGGTTCTGTCCTCCCTCGCCCCGGGAGAGCGACAGATAGGCGACTTCGGCGCCCATCTTCCGCGAAACGAGCGTTAGCAGCCGGTTGTCTTCGTCGTCAGGGTGCGCTCCGATGACAAGCATCCTCTTGTGGGTGGAAAGGCGCTGCAGAAGGCGATCGAGCGCGACGAGACCGCCGGAGGAGGGAGGCTCGAGCGCGTACCCGGGCGCCGTCGCGGGAGCCGTCTGCGGCTGCGCCGCAGAAAGACACAGAAAGAGCAGCAGGAGGGAAAGAACAACTTTCTTCATCGAGACGGAGAAGTCTACGACGGTCCGCGTTCAGCCCAGCATCACATCGATTGTGTGGTGCGCGCCGTCGTCGGTCAGCGGGATCGCACGGACGTTTTTCTCGAGCTCTTTTCCGTCGACCGCGATCCGCGACACGCCGCGCGTCGCGCCGTGCGGGTTCTCGACGACGAGCTCGTAGCGGGCAGAGTGGTACCGGAACGTGATTCGGTAGCCGGGCCAGGAGCGGGGGATGCACGGGTCGACGTGGAGAGCCGCGCCGCGGAAGCGGAATCCGAGGATCCACTCGACTCCCGCGCGGTACATCCATCCGGCCGAGCCGGTGTACCAGGTCCAGCCGCCGCGTCCGACGTGCGGGGGCTCGGCGTAGACGTCCGCCGCCGCGACGTAAGGCTCGACCTTGTACCGGTAGAGGCCCGCGCGCGTTCCAGCGTGATTGATCGGGTTCAGAATCGAGAAAAGCTCGCCCGCCTTGTCGCCTTCGCCGAGGGCGGCGAACGCGATCAGAGCCCAGAGAGCGGCGTGGGTGTACTGACCTCCGTTCTCCCGGACGCCGGGCAGGTATCCCTTGATGTAGCCCGGATCGAGCGCCGTGCGGTCGAAGGGGGGCGTGAAGAGAAGCACCAGCCCGTCGCCACGCCGCACGAGGTATTCCTCGACGGCCGCCATCGCCCGCGCCGTGCGAACCTGGTCGCCGGCACCGGAGATGACGGCCCAGGACTGCGCGATGGAATCGATCCGGCACTCTCCGTTGGACGAAGAACCGAGCGGCGTTCCGTCGTCAAAAAATGCGCGGCGGTACCAGTCCCCGTCCCAGCCCGCCGTCTCGATTGCGGTCTTCAATCGATCGACGTGCTCGCGCCAGCGCGCCGCGCGCGCTTTTTCGCCGCGCTTCTCCGCGATCTTCGCGAACTCCCAGAGGTTCGTGTGGAGGAACCACGCGAGCCAGACGCTCTCTCCCTCTCCGCGGAATCCGACCCGGTTCATGCCGTCGTTCCAGTCCCCCGAGCCCATGAGCGGAAGTCCGTGCTTGCCGACGGCGAGGCTGTGATCGAGCGCGCGGGCACAATGCTCGAAGAGAGTGCCGCTCTCTTTGGAGACCGTCGGCTCGAAGTACCTCTCGACCTCTTCGGGTTCGAGCGGCGCCCCCTCCACGAACGGCGTGATCTCGTCGAGAACGCTTTCGTCGCCGGTCACCTCCACGTAGTGGAGCGTCGCGAAGGGCAGCCAGATCCGGTCGTCGGAAATCCGAGTGCGCACTCCACGCCCCGAGGGCGGATGCCACCAGTGCTGCACGTCCCCTTCGACGAACTGATGCGCCGCGGCGGTCAAGAGCTGCTCGCGGGTCACTTCCCGCGCCGCGACCGTCAGCGCCATGACGTCCTGGAGCTGATCGCGGAAACCGTGCGCGCCTCCCGCCTGATAGAACGCGGAGCGCGCCCGGACGCGGCACGAGAGCGCCTGGTAGAGCAACCACCGGTTGAGGAGAACGTCGAGCGAACGGTCGGGCGTCTTGACCTGGAGCGCGCCCGCGATGTCCTCCCACCCGGCGATCACTTCGCGCAGCACGGCGCCGAGGTCGGCCTTCCGGTAGCGTCGGACGAGCTCCCGCGCCCTCTCCCCGGTCTCCGCCTGTCCGAGCACGAACACGACCTCCTCGTGCCCGCCGCTGGGCAGATCGACGCCCGTCTGGAGCACGGCGCACGGGTCCAGACCGGCGCCGACGTGCTTCGACAGAGTCGCCCCCCGCGCCAACGCAGCCGGCCGTTCGAGGGTTCCGTTCCTTCCGAGAAACTCCGTCCGATCCGCCGTCCAGGCGGCTTGCTTGCCCCCCAAGTCCGCGAACGCGATTCGGGAAGCGAACTCCTCGTTCCAGGGGTTGCGGGCGAAAAGCGCCCCGGTCTCTCCGTCGAGTCCGGTCACGATGTAAGGCGCGGAGCGGCTCCGCGACGATCCGAGCACCCACTCGACGTAAGCGGTCACCGAGAGACGCCGCGGAGCGCCCGAGCGGTTTTCGATCCGGAGGCGCGAGATTTTGACCGGGTCCTCCCGCGGCACGAACTGGAGGAGCTCGAGCGCGATGCCGTGACTCTCGTGCTCGAAGCGGCTGTAGCCCTGGCCGTGCCGAGCAACATAGGGCCAGTCCTCGCGGATCGGAAGCGGCGTCGGGGTCCAGACCTCGCCGGTCGCCTCATCCCGGACGAAGAGCGCCTCGCCGGCCGGATCGACGACCGGATCGTTCGACCAGGGCGTCAGCTGATTTTCGCGGCTGTTGCCGGCCCACGTGAAGCCCGATCCCGACTCGGAGACCTGGAAGCCGAATGCCCGGTTGGCGATGACGTTGATCCACGGAGCCGGTGTCCACTGGCCTGCGCCGAGGATCGTGACGTACTCGCATCCATCGTTGGCGAATCCGCCCAGGCCGTTGAAGAACTCGAGCGGAGGCCGGGGCGGAGGAATGTCCACGGCGGGCGGGATCGGCTGGATCGGGCGCGGCGGCTCCGCGGCCGGCGCGCGGAGGAGATGCCGCACGACCTGCTCGGCGAGCGTGCCCTGCCGCGAGAGAAGCACCGCGCGCGCGGCGGTCCGCAGCAGGTCCCGGTCCTCGTCGGACAGGAGATCGCCGCGCAGGATGAAGATCCCGCCGTGGGCGGGTTGGCCTTCGGGAGGGAGGGTCCCCGGCGAGGGCTGGCTCGTGCGAGCGAGCGCCTCCAGAGCGCTCTGGAGGTCCTGGCCGTAGGACACCCCCTGCTCGTTGACGATCACGAGGTCGACCACGAGCCCCTTCATGTGCCAGTACTCGTGAGCCCGCAGGAGCTGGCGCACGATCTCCCGGTCCTCTGCGAAATCGATTCGGACGAGAACGATCGGCAGATCCCCGGAGATGCCGTGCCTCCAGAGCGCCGACTTGCCGAGCGTGTTTCGCTGCAGGACCTCGCTGGAGGCCCGCAGCGACGGATCGGAATAGAGGATCCGAGTGGCCACGCGCTGGAAGAGATGGGCCTCGTCCGCGTCGATGTTGAAATGACGCAGCTGCACCTGGGCCTGGGTCCAGGCGAGCGTCGTGGTCCGCTCGAACGCTGCGGGGTCTCGGTATTTGTCGGCCAGCTTCAGCGCGTCTTCCCGAGTCTCGGCAGCGGCGGTCGCGAAGGTGACCCGGCCGGTTTCGCCCGGCTCCACGCGAATGCGGTGGCGAAGCGAGATGATCGGGTCCAGTACCGGGCCAACGGTGTTCGACAGCGGGCGGCCATCGAGAATCGAGCCCGCGTTCCGGAGCTCGCGGCCTCTGCCCAGGAACCGCGCGCGGTCGGTCTCGAACTGAACGCCGCCGACCGTCGATCCTTCGACGGTCGACACGTGCACGAGCCACAGCCGCTTCTCCTCGGAGGACCTCGGCCGGCGCGTCGCGAGGAGCGCTTCCAGGCGTGGGACGAACTCGGTCTCGACGAAGAGATTCGAAAAGGCGGGATGGGCTTCGTCGGCGGCGGCGGTGGTGAGCACGACCTCGGCGTAGGACGTCAGCTCGATCTGTCGCGGACGCGTGCCGAGGTTCGTGACGGAAACCTGACGGACCTCGGAGTCGTCTTCCGCGGAGACCACGATCTCGAGAGTCGTTGAGATGGGGCCGTCCCGGCGCCGGATCTCCGCGCGATCCTCCGAGTACACGACCTCGTAGCTGTCCGGCTCCACGCCGCTCGGCTGATAGCCCGCGGACCAGATCTGCCCGCTCTGGACATCCCGGAGGAACACGTAGGTTCCCCACGGATCCTTCGCCGAGTCCTCGCGCCAGCGCGTCACGTCCCGGCCGAGCCAGCGGCTGTAACCGGATCCCGCGGCGGTGATCATCACCGCGTACCGGCCGTTGGAGAGGAGGTGAGTCCGCGGGATCAGATCGTGCGGAGAGCTGAAGCGACGCAGGACGGGCGGGACGAAGTCGCGGACGTGAAGGTGGCTGCCCACCTCTTCCGCGCGGGGACGCGCCACCATGACCGCCTGCGGCGTCCGCTCCTGCAGCAGGAGCTCGGTCGCCTGGACCATCGGTTCGGCATGGAAGCGACGCCGCATCACCTCTTCCAAGAGCGTGTTGGCGAGGGCGACGATCGTCATCCCCTGGTGGTGCGCCATGTACGCGCGCACGACGGCGTGCATCCTTCCCACGGGCAGGCGGCTGCCCGTGTAGTCGACCGACTCGTAGTAGCCGTACGCCCCGATGGCGCCCTGTTTCGCAAGCCTTTCGAAATTGCGTGCCGCCGCGGCCGGGTCCACCATCGAAGCGAGCGCCGTCGCGTACGGGGCGACGACGTAGTCCTCGGAGAGCCCGCGTTTCAGGCCGAGTCCGCCGACGCCGAAGTTCGAATACTGATAGGTGAGGTCGAGGTCACGGGCGTAGAAGGCGGACTCGGAGACGCCCCAGGGCGCCCGTCGCTCCTCCCCGTAATCGATCTGGCGCGCGACGACCAAGCGGTCCGTCTGCTCGAGCAGGCTCCCGGTCGGGACGTTCAGCACGAGGTCCGGCATCAGGTACTCGAACATCGAGCCGGACCAGGAAACCAGAGCCGAGCCCTTCCCCACCGGCGTCAGCGGGCGGGAGAGATGGAACCAGTGGGAGGGGGGAGCGTCGCCCCGGGCGATCGCGATGAAGCTCGCGAGCCGCGCTTCCGAAGCGAGCAGATCGTAGTAGCCCGGGTCATGCCGTCCGTCGGAGACGCGATATCCGATCGAGAAGAGCTTTCGTTCCTCGTCGTAGAGAAAGCGAAAGTCCATTTCGCGGACGAGCCCGGCGGCCGTCCGCGCGAGCGTCGAGAGACGGCGCACGAGCGTCGCTGCGCTCTCGCTCGAGCGACGGAGTAGCTCCCGGAGCGCTGATCTTTCCGAAGGCATCGTGGAAGGACCGTCCCCGCTCCCTTCGCCGCCTCCGGGACGGCCGAGATCGCCGAGTCCCGTCTCACACAGATCCGGAATGGACGCGAGCAGAGGAATCCCGGAGAGGGCGCTCTCCTTTCCCGTCTCTCGTCTCCCATTTTCCGGCACGCGCATCCATCCGAGCATCGCCCCGAAGTCGCGCTCGTGGCTGGCGATCGCGGCGAGCGTCGACTTCGCCCAGTTGTGGAGCTCGCGGTGCGAGTCGTCCGGATTCTCGTGGGAGAGCGCCTCGGTGACGTCGGCGAAAACCTCGGCGCGCTCGCGGAGCGCGGCGAGACGTTCTCCCCACTGCGACGGCGTTTGCGGAAGGGGCGACAGGAGCGCTTCGACGTCCTGGAACGCCGCTTCGAGATCGCGCCGAGTGACCGTTCCGCCGCGGGCCGCCGGCGCCGCCCCGACGAGTGACTCCTTCGCCAGCGCGAGGCTGTCGGCGATTCCCTCGAGGGCGCGCGGATCGAGCGCGGGAGCATTCAGCCGCTCGAGACACGCGTGCTCGAGGGTGATGAGATGGCCGGCGAGGTTCCCGCTGTCGACCGTCGAGACGTACCGGGGCTCGAGCGGGGCGAGCCTCCGCGTGTCGTACCAGTTGTACAGGTGGCCGCGATACTTTTCGAGCCGCTCGATCGCGCCGAAGGTGGCCTCGAGTCGCTCGAGCATCTCGATCGTGCCGATCCAGGCGAAGTCGCGCGCCGCGATCGTCGAGAGAAGCCAGAGCCCGATGTTGGTCGGGGAAGTGCGGTGGGCGACGATCGGCTTCGGTTCCTCCTGAAAGTTGTCGGGCGGAAGGTAATTGTCTTCGGGCGTCACGAAGGTCTCGAAGAAACGAAACGTGCGGCGCGCCGTGAGCCGGAGGATGCGCTTCTCTCTCTCCGAGAGCGCCTCCGCCTCTGCCGTCGGCGGCGGCAGGCTCGCCTTCCAGGCGATCCAGGGCGCGATGACCCAGAGGACGAGGAAGGGGAGCAGGAGGGGCGTCCCGTGTCCGGCGAGGAACAACGCGGCTGCCCCGGCGAGGGCGGCGAGGCCCACGCCACCGGCCATGCGCCGATAGAAACCGGAGAGCTCGAGATCGAGGCCGCTCTCCGCCTGCGCCGCCGTGACCCACTCGAGCAGTCGCCGCCGCGACACGATCAGCCGGAAGAGCGTGCGCAGGATCGCGTCGCCCGCGAGCCAGGCCTGGTGGGCGAGCACGGCGACCGAGAACGCCGCGCGCCCCAGCGCAACGGAGACGTCGCGTCCGACGCCGCGGAGGAAGCTCCTCTTCGAGATTCCCCGCCGCGCTGGAACCAGGCCGGCGAGAACCGAGAAGAGGCCGGGCAGCGCGAAGCACGCGAGGATGCTCGCCGTCCAGACGGCCGGGGAGACGCCTGGCAGCGTCCAGCCCGCGACGAGGGTCAGGAAGGCTGCCGGCGGGGAGAGCGAGCGCCTCAGGTTGTCGAGAATCTTCCACCGTCCGATCACGGGAACGGGATTTCGCGTTCTTCGCAGGGATGCATCGGGAACGCGGGGAAGAAGCCAGGGGAGGAGCTGCCAGTCGCCCCGCGCCCAGCGGTGTTGTCGCGAAGCGGCAAACCCGTAGTGCGCGGGAAAACTCTCGAAGAGCTCGACGTCAGTGACGAGAGCGGCACGCGCGAAGAGTCCCTCGAAGAGATCGTGCGACAGAAGAGAGTCGTCTGGAATCCGACCGCGCAGGGCCTTCTCGAAGGCGTCGACCTCGTAGATACCCTTGCCAGTGTAGATGCCTTCGCCGAAGAGGTCCTGGTACACGTCGGAGATCGCCGCCGCGTAAGGGTCGACCCCGGCGGGGCCGGAGTAGAGCCTTTGATACAGGGTCCCCGGCCCCGACAGCGGCAGCGTCGGAGTCACCCGCGGCTGGAGAAGCGCGTATCCATCGACGACGCGGCACGCTTTTGCGTCGTAAAAGGGTCGGTTCAACGGATGCGCGAGGGTTCCGACGAGTTTGCGCGCGACGCCTCGGGCCAGTCGCGTGTCGGAGTCCAGGGTCAGGACGTACCGGATTCGCTGGAGCGCCGTGCGATCACGCTCGTCGATCGGCAGGAAGGTGGTCGCCCCCGCGCCGCGAAGGAGGAGATCGAGCTCGTGTAGCTTGCCTCGCTTGCGCTCCCATCCGATCCACTTGCCTTCCTTCGCGTTCCATACCCGCCGACGCTGGAGAAAGAGAAAGCGGCACGTCCCGTCGGGAAGCGGCCCATGCCGCCGGTTCAGAGTCTCGATCGCGTCGCGCGCCGCGACGAAGAGCGGCTCGTCCTCGGGCGTCGTCTCCTGCAGCGCGTCGATCCAGTCGGAGAGCAGAGCGAACTTGATTTGCTCTTCCGTGTTCGCCAGGTAATGAACCTCCAGCCGCTCGGCGAGCTCGCGGACTTCGGATTCGCTCGTCAGGAGAACGGGAACGGCGACCAGCGTGAAGAGCTCGGCGGGAATGCCCTTCGCGAGCTCGAGCTTCGGAAGACGGCGCGGTCCGACGAGCTCGGTCACGTCGCGATTCACGATCGCGATGGCGACTTCGGAGACCGGGACGAGGGCGAGCACCGCGAGGACCGCGAGCTCCCAGCCTGGCGTCCCTCCCGCCGCCGACAGCGCCAGAGGCACCGCGAGTAAGGCAACGCTTGCGACGAACATCGTCCCGAGGTAGCCCGAAGTCGCCGCCGCGAAGTACGCCCGGCGGATCCACTGCGTGAGCGGGACGCGGTATCCGACTTCCTTCTCGAACTCCCCGCGGCCCCGGGAAATCAGCCAGTGGCCCGGATCCGCCTGCCGGTCTTCCAGAGGGCTTTCGATGAGCTCCGGCCCGAATCGGTGGGCGCGGGCGACCGCCCGTTCCGCGATCTCGATCTCGGAAAGTCCGGATCGTCGCGAGAGATCCTCGATCGCGTGGCGGTAGCGGTCTCGGGTCGCAAAATCCATCTCCGCGACGCGCGTTCCCTTTTCGAGCGCCTGCTCGACCAGACTCACGGACTCGAAGAAATCTGCCCAGTCGACGGAGGAAATGAGCCGCATGCTCGTGATCACGTTGCGCACGGTCACGTGGGTCGCGACCTGCTCGAGGTGCTCGAGCCGCACGATCTCGTCGGCGGTCAGCCCCTGGGCTTCGATCCGCTTCGTGAGCCACGCGAGTGCCGGGGTCTGCTCCGGATCGCGTTCCCGCAGGCGCTGCAGGAGATGGACTGCGAAAGGGGCGGGGAGCGGCTTGCGTTCGAGCACTCGCAGCCTCGACTCCCACGCTTCCCCAGGCTCGGTGCGGATCCCGAGGAGGGAGTCGGCGAGGGCGTCCGCGTCCTCGCGTGCGAGGCGGCGCCGGACGATGCGCTCGGCCAGCCGGCGCAGGTTCTCGACTAGGACTAAGCGGAGAGTGATCGCGACCGCCCAGAGCTCGCCCATCGTCAGCGGCTGCGAGCGCTGGTAGGCCGCGACGAAGCGCCGCAGCGTCTCGGGATCGAAGCGGCTGTCGGTGTGGGCGATCAAGTGCGAAGTCAGCGCATAGACGCGCGGATAGCCTTCGAACGGGCCGGAGTCGAGCTTGGGGAGCTCCCGGTAGTAGCGCGGAGGCAGGTCCTCCCGGATCTCCCGAAGGTGTTCTTCGACGATGTGGAAGTTGTCGACGAGCCACTCTGCGGCGGGTGAGATCGTGCGCTCCTCCCGGATCGCGTCGGCGACGGCTCGGTAGGACTCGAGAAGAACGCGTCCGTTCTCCTTCAAGCGGGGAAGAAGCGGTCTTCCCTTTCGGAAGCCGTGGGCAAGGCGGTGCTCGGCCCCCAGCCGCTCGGCGAACTCTTCGAGGCGCTCGATCGAGTAGAGCTCCGCGCGGATCGGCTCGTCGAGCCCCGGAAAGGAGAGGATGGATCGCTCCGGTTCTTTCGCCGCCATGTTTCAGTCGTGTCCGCCGCGGAGGGCGGGGAATCCGACGCGACGCCGACGCGACGACGGCGTCTCGTCCGACCTCCCGGCGTCCCGCTCCCGATCGGCGCCCGCGGCCTTCGACGGACGCGAGCCGCCCCGCGGACCCGGTCTTACTTGCGAGTGACCTTCCGCACGCCCGCGGCCGCCGCCGCCAGCGCTCCGAGCAAACCGGCGATGAACTGCGCCTTCCGGGCGGAGTCCATGCGATCCCATTCCCGCCGGACGCGAGTGATCGTCCTTCGCGAGCTCGCGCTCACCTTCCCGATCGTTTTCCGCGCCGCGTCCGCGCCCCCCTCGGAGAACTCGGCGATCTTCGAGCCTGCCGTGTTCGCTCTCTTTGCGAGGTCGTTCAGGAAGCTCTGCAGGCCGGCCTCCTTCGAAGAGCCGCGGCGGCGTCGCGGAGAGGTCTTTCGGCGGGACGACGTCGCGATCGGGGCGGCTCTGTTCTTGCCGCCGGCAGCCGTCTTTCGCCGGGGGGCGACCGCCTTGCGTCGGGTGCTCGGCCTCCTCGTGCGCGGCGACGAAGCGGAGCCGCCCGAAGAGGAAGAGGAACCGCTTTCCATCGTGCCTTCGGATTCCGTCACGGAAACCTCCTTGTCAGGCTTCGCTTGAGCAAAATGCGGTCCAAAGTCCTACTGCTCTCCTGCCCCCACGAACACCGGAGTGATATCGACCGGGATGTCG
>DASWDK010000322.1:0-1806 GCA_036395335.1 Thermoanaerobaculia bacterium | reverse complement strand
GGAGCGGTCTCCGTGACGACGACGTTGAACGACTCGTTCGGAAACGCGCGGGTGGCGCCGGGGCTCGGGTTCCTGCTGAACAACGAGATGGACGACTTCGCAACGGCGCCGGGGAAGCCGAACACCTACGGCCTGGTCCAGGGCGAGGTCAACGCGGTCGCCGCGGGGAAGCGAATGCTGTCGGCGATGTGTCCTTCAATCGCGGTTCTCGGGAACCGCAACGCGTTCGTCTGGGGCGCGACCGGCGGATCGACGATCCCAACCACGAACTTCCAGGTTCTCCTGGGTATCCTTCTCCGAGGCGAGTCGCTCGAGGAGGCGATCGCGGCGCCCCGTTTCCACCAGCAGGACTTCCCCGACAAGATCCAGATCGAGCGCAGCCGCTTCGACTCCGGCTGGGTCGAAGCCCTGCGCCGGATCGGGCACACCGTCGAGGAGCGCGAGCCCGACAGGGGTCCGCTCGGCCGGGTCCACGCGATCGCGCGCGGGCCAGACGGCACCGTGACCGCGGTAGCCGACCCGCGCTCGGGTGGAGTCGGGCTGGTCGTCTTGGAGTCTCGTTGACGGAGCTCCTCCTCCCGGTCTACCGCGAAGGTCCGCTGCTCCGCCTCCTCGACCAGCGACTTCTTCCCGCGAACGAAGTCTGGTTGACGCTCGAGAAGACTTCGGAGGTCGCCCTCGCGATCCGGGAGATGGCCGTGCGTGGAGCGCCTTCGATTGGCGTGGCGGCGGCCTACGGAGCGGCGTTCGCGATGAGGAGCGGCCGGACGACGCCGTTAAGGGAGCGTTTCGAGACGGCGATCAACGTGCTCGCGGCGACGCGGCCGACCGCGGTCAATCTCTTCGCCGCGCTCGATCGGATCGAGCGCCGCTTTCGGGAAGTCGAGGAAGAGCCGCCGGAACGGATCGAGACGGCGTTGCTCGCCGAAGCGGACGCCGTCGCCGCCGAAGCGCTCGAATCCTCGCAGCGACTCGGCCGTCACGGAGCAGAGCTTCTCGCCGGCGGCTCGACCGTGCTCACCCACTGCAACGCGGGCGCACTCGCGACCGGCGGTTACGGCAGCGCGCTCGGGATCATCCGGGCGGCGATCGAATCGGGGAAAGCGATCCGAGTGCTCGCGCCAGAGACCCGTCCCTTTCTGCAGGGGTCCCGCCTGACCGCGTGGGAGCTCGCGCGCGAGGGGATCCCGGTCGAGGTCATCACGGACGGCATGAGCGGTCATTACCTCTCGCGCGGAGACGTCGCCGCCGTGGTGGTCGGCGCCGACCGGATCGCCGCGAACGGCGACACCGCGAACAAGATCGGGACGTACACCCACGCGGTCCTCGCGAAGGAGAACGGAATTCCGTTCTACGTCGCGGCGCCCACGAGCACGATCGACCTCGCGTGCTCCGACGGGTCCCGCATCCCGATCGAAGAGCGCTCGGCCGGAGAGGTGCTCTCCTTCGCCGGCCACGCGATCGCCCCGGCCGGGGTCGGCGCGCGACATCCCGCGTTCGACGTGACGCCGGCGCGCTACATTGGCGCGATCGTCACCGAAGAGGGCATTTGCCGGCCGCCGTACGAAGGTTCGCTCGCCGAAGCGGTCGCGCGCGCCGGGGAGCGGCGTCGGTCCGTCGCCGACCGGCGGTGATCTCCCGGCTCCGGATCTGGCTATAATGGCGTCATGAAGAACGCCAGAATCTCCGAGCTGCGGGACAAGCTTTCCGAGTACCTGGCTCAAGTCCGCAAGGGCGAGACCGTGATCGTGTACGACCGGGATACTCCAATCGCGCGGATCGACCCGATCGCGCCGGCTGCGGGGG
>DASWDK010000321.1:0-6891 GCA_036395335.1 Thermoanaerobaculia bacterium | reverse complement strand
GCCGAAGCGGCGGCACAGCGCCAGCGTTTCCAGGACGTCGTTGCGATCGCGCGGCACGACGACGCCGATCGGCACCTGGCGGTAGTTCGAAGAGTCACTCGCATAGAGCGCGCGGCTTCCGGCGTCGAACCGGACTTCGCCGCGGAGAGCCCGCTTCAGCGCGGCCTCGAGGCCGCCGGAGTCGACTTTCGGGGTCAGGTCTCCATCTGACACTTTGCGGAGGGATCTGGCAAGTGGAGACCTGACCCCCAATGTGGCAAGTGGAGACCTGACCCCGCCTCGACTTCCAGCGACCGAGAACCCCGACGCGCGGGAGTCTGGATCGGTGGAACTCTCTCTAACGCCGGCCGCGCTGCGCGGTCGCCGCGCTCGGCTGCGGAGCGGCGGTCACCGTCGGCACGTATTCACAGAAGAACGGGCTCACGTAAGTGCAGAGCCAGGAATCGGTGCTCTCCGGCTTGAACCCGACCACGCGTCCCTTGGGACCCGGAGCGGAACGGGTCGCGACCGGCCGCTGCGTCTGCATTCGTCCTTCGGCCCCGAGCGCGACGCCCGCAAAGAGGGCCGATCCGAGGAGTCCGGCCGTTAGGGTCACTCTCCATTTCTTCCCGCCCGTACTCATCGCGAACCTCCTTCCGTTTTCTCGCTGCGATCCGTCCACGCAGCTGTCCGTGGAAGTGCGAGAGATGTGCCAGCGCGCAAGTAATTGATGAGACGGAGGTTCACCCGGTGATCGAGGTCACACGGTCATTTGTCCTTCCGAGGAGCGAAGCGACGACGAATCTCTCGCTTATCCGAGGAGTGATCCCTCGCTGCGCTCGGGATGACACGCGAAGGCGCGAGGCGCTCCGCGTGTCACTCCGGTTCCGCGAAGAGCGCCGCGATCTTCAGCGCGTGGTCGTCGAGGTGCTCTCCGTCGACGTTGGCGAGCACCGCGACCGCGAGCCTCGACTCGGGAACGAGCACGACGACCGAGCGGCCTCCGGGAGTCCGCCCGCTCTGCACCAGACGCCGGCGTCCCGCGGCGTCCACGCCGACCTGCCATCCGAGCCCGTGCCCCGTGCTCTCGCCCGTCGCGGTCTTCTGCGGGGAGAACAGAACCGGGAGCGACTCGCGCCGCACGAGGTCGCCGCGGAGAAGCGCGAGCCCGAAGCGGGCCAGGTCCTCCGCCGTCGACACGAATCCGCCTGCCCCCCACTTGCAGGAGTTGTCGGCCCGCGGCGCCTCCGAGAGCAGAGAGAGCCACCCACGGACGTAAGGGATCGCCATGCGCGGAGCGGGCGCGCGCGCATCGTCGAGCGACGTCGAGGTCATCGCTGCGGGTCGGAAGACTTTTTCCTGCAGGCAGGAGACGAAATCGCTGCCGCACGCGCCCGCGACGACCGCGGACAGGAGAACGTATCCGGGCGCGGAGTAGAGAAAGCGCGTCCCGGGAAGCCGCGTGAGCGGAAGCCTGGCGAAGACGGGGAGGGCGTCTTCGGGGCGCGAGCAGTGCGTCGCCCGCAATCGGTCCGCGGGCAGGGCGGGAATTCCGCCGAGGTGGGCGGCGAGCTGGCGAGAGGTGATCGGATAGTTCTTGTCGGGATATCCCGGGACGTACTTCTGCACCGGGGCGTCGAGATCGATACGGCCCTCTTCCGACAGCCGGACGAGCGCGGTCGCGGTCAGCGCCTCGGAGACCCGATCGATTCGGAACTGCGTCGCCGAGCTCACGGGAATCTGACGGCTCACGTTCGCGTAACCGAAGCCCGCCGACCAGATGATCCGATCGTCCCGCGCCACGGCGACCGTCGTGCCCGGGTAGAGCTCCAGGACGTCCGCGAGAAGCTTACGAGACCGCTCGATTGCATGCCGGCGCACCGGCGTCGGCGATCCTTCTTCGAAGGCGGACTCGACGTCCGCGCCCGCGAACGCGGAGCACGCAAAGGCGAGCGCCAGCGCCGTCCACTTCCTGGCCGCGAGACGTGACAAAGCCTCGAGATCTCCCAGGTTTCTAAACGAATCGGACGAAGAAAAGATTTTTCGGGATTGATTTCCGACCCTGCGGGACAGCAAGGGCGGTGCCGCTCGGAGGCCGCCTCGCACCCGTTTCGGGACCAGCGCCCATTTTCAGAGGACGAGACCGGGTCGCGAGGGGAAATCGCCGAGGTGAAGCTTCGAAAAAAATCTTCTGGCGCAGACGAAGCGCGAGGCGCTTCGCGCCGTCGGAAGATCAAAAAGACGTCGGGAATCCGGTAAACCGGATACCCCGCGGCCGGCCGGTCCGAGCTTTTCCGACGGTCCCTCCGCGCGCGGTCTTCGTCCTCCGGTTCGCGGTGTGGGTGTCATCTCGCCGGCGCTCCCGATCGAGCCGAGCGACGCGTGCGAGGTTCAAGGATTTGGGGAACGATCCGGAGATCTGGACCGGTGCGCACCGCCCGGATTCGTCGCGTGTGATCCGTCCGTCCCAACCGATGGTTCGTCCGTAGCGCGGAGCAATTCGTCGCGCCGCGTTCGGCGTGGCCCGTGGCAACCGCGTTGCTCTCCTGCGAAGGACGGGACACCGGACACGGAACGCGAGACAGGAAAGAAAGGAAGGGACATGAGAAATCGATTTACGAGGTTCGCGGCGGTTGCGCTCCTCGCCCTGGGCGCGGCGACGGGCGCCTTCGCCGCGACGACCACCGGCACCCTCTTCGGCACGGTCACCGACGCCGACGGAAGCGCATTGCCCGGCGTTACGGTCACGATCTCGAGCCCGGCCCTTCAGGGGACGCGCACGGCGACGACGAGCGCGGCGGGCGAGTACAACTTCCCCCTGCTCCCGCCCGGAGCGTACCGTGCGGAATACGTCCTTTCCTCGTTCGAGAAGGTCGTGCGCACCGACATCGTCGTCTCGCTCGACCAGACCACGAAGGTCAACGTCGCGCTCGCGCTCGCGCGCGTCGCCGAGTCCGTCGAGGTGAGCGGCGAGACCGTGGTCATCGACCCGACGCGCACGAACACGCAGCTGAACCTGAAAGAAGATCATCTGAAGTACGCGACCGTCGGCCTCGCCAACCGCTCGTATCAGAACGTCGTTCTCGAGGCGCCCGGCGTCGCGAATCAGACCGGTGCGGGGGGCAACGTCTCGGTGTTCGGCTCGAACCTCGGCCAGAACTCCTACCTGATCGACGGCCTGAACACGACCGATCCGGTCACGCATACCTTCACGTCGAACTTCACCTTCGACTCGATCCAGGAGATCGCCATCCAGACGAGCGGGTTCGAGGCGGAGTACGGAAAGGCGATCGGCGGGATCATCAACGTGATCACGAAATCGGGCGGAAACGACTTCCACGGGACGCTCGACGCGCGTTACCGCTCGGAAAAGCTGACCGAGCAGGGCGAGAAAAAGCGCGACTATCCGCCGGGGACCGACACCCTGCGCTACGACAAGAACACCCAGGACTTCCAGAATCTGTCTCCCGCCGTCACGCTCGGCGGTCCGATCCTCCGCGACCGCCTCTGGTTCTTCGGTTCGGTCGAGAGGCCGGATTTCCGGGTGCAGCGGCCGGACCTCTTCGGCTTCCAGCCCGGCCGGCGGGAATTCAAGGGCTGGTCGATCTTCGGAAAAGTCACCGCGACGCCGGCGCCGAGTCACACGCTGGCTTTGAAGTTCAACAGCGAGACGGCCGACATCTCGCATGCCGAGGACAGCTCCTTCTACAGCCCGGAAGCGGGATACATCCAGTCGCAGGACCTGCGGATCTACAACGGGTCGTATGACGCGGTCCTGACTCCCAAGTGGCTCACGAACCTGCAGGTGGGCTATCTCGAGAACAAGCTCGACGCGCGTCCGATGAGCGGCGACCTCGACACGACCGGGACGATCGACCAGGTCACCGGGGTCTCGACGGTCAACTACACGAACATCCAGACTTCCAAGAGACCGCGGTTCCAGGCCCTCGGCTCGACGAGCTACTTCGCGGAGTTTCTCGGCAGTCACGTGTTCAAGGTCGGCACCGACCTCGAGTGGACGAAGTTCAGTAGCGTCAACAACGTGACCGGCACGCCGTTCGACCCGGGATTCTGCTCCGAGCAGTTCGGTCAGCCCGCCGGCGCCACGTGCGGCGCCATCAACGAGCCGGCGGACGGCGCGAACTTCCTCTATCTCGTCTACACCGACGTGCCGGAGCAGAAGTTCAAAGGCCACGGAATGGCCTTCTACGCCCAGGACGAGTGGCGGCCGATCGCCAACCTGACCGCGAAGCTGGGCTTTCGCTACGACGAGGCCGACTTCTACCTTCCCGGCGACGAGAAGGTGAAGACCTTCGCTCGCTTCCAGCCGCGGGTCGGCGTTGCGTGGGATCTCTTCAACAACTCGTCGACGATCGTGAAGGCGAACGCCGGCGAGTTCATGGAAGACAACGCTCTCACGCTCCCCAATTTTCTCTCCCGGCAGGGTTCGGTGCTCTCGCTCTTCCTGTGGAGCAACTCGCGGCAGATGTACCGGTTCTTCGGCTCCTTCGGCGGGCCCTCCGGGAACACGCTCGATCCCGCGCTGCGTCCGACCTACTCGCAGCAGGTCTCGGCTGGAATCAGCCAGCGCATCTTCCGGAATACGAGCCTGGACGTCTCCGGGATCTACCGGCGCAACCGCAAGATGTTCGAGGACACGTGCGCCGACGACGACTGCACTCACTACTGGATCACGAACCGGCCGCACGGACTGGACGTCTTGAAGTCCGACTACCGCGGCCTGATCGTCAAAGTCGAGAGCCGGCCGACCAACGCGATGAGCTGGATTCTTTCCTACACCCTGTCGAAGTCGCGCGGCTCGGTCGAGTACACCCAGAACACCGGGACTGACTTCGACATCTTCCCGGAGCACTTCGTCAACCGCTACGGCTTTCTGTCCGATGACGCGCGGCACGTCGTCAAGTTGAACGGCTACGCCCGCCTGCCGTGGGACTTTTTCGTCGGGACGAGCGTGTACTGGGACAGCGGGCTCGCCTACAACGTGACGCGGCCGGCGGCGGACGCCGGGTACGGCCTCGAGTTCTTGGAGCCCCGCGGATCGCGCCGGCTGCCCGACTTCTACCGTTGGGACGCGCAGATCCAGAAGGACGTCCCGATCGGACCGGTGCGCATCGGCATCATCGGCGCCGTGTTCAACATTCTCGACACCGAGATCGCGATCCAGCGCGACGGGAACGTCGGCGACGGCGGGACGATCGACGACCCGACGAACCCGCGTTTCAACTTCGCAACCGCGTGGCAGCGGCCGCGCAGCTACGAGGTGGGCCTCCGACTCGAGTTCTGACGGCGAAGGACTCGCATTCCGCCCGGGCGACCGGTCCCTGCCGGCCGCCCCGGGCGTCTTTTGTCTCCGGAGCCGACTGAGCTCGCTCGTCCGGGGAAAAAAGTCCCTCTCCTTGTCACCGCTTTTCGACTGACGCTCTCACCCCCCGCGGCTATCGTGCTCGCGGGGATTTGCCTTGTCGATCGTCCTCGAGCAGGTGACCAAGCGCTACGGAGAGCGGTCGGTGGTGAGCGACCTGTCTCTCTCGATCGCAACGGGCGAGCTCTTCGTCCTCCTCGGACCGAGCGGCAGCGGCAAGAGCACCGTTTTGCGGATGATCGCCGGGCTCGCCGAGGCCGACTCCGGGCGGGTTCTGCTGCACGGACGCGACGTCACCCGCACGCCGCCGCGCGCGCGCGGCGCGGGGTTCGTGTTCCAGCACTACGCGCTCTTCCGTCATATGACCGTTTCCCAGAACGTCGAGTTCGCCCTCCGCGTTCGTGGAGTTCGCGCCCGCGAGCGCGCGCGCCGGCGCGATGAGCTGCTCGAGCTGGTGGAGCTGTCCGGCTTCGGCGGCCGCCTGCCGCGCCAGCTCTCGGGCGGTCAGCAGCAGCGGGTGGCTCTGGCGCGCGCCCTCGCTCACCAGCCGGAAGTGTTGCTCTTGGACGAGCCTTTCGGAGCGCTCGACGCCCGGATCCGCGGCGAGTTGCGCAAGACGCTGCGGCGCATCCAGCGTGAGCTCGGGATCACGGCGATCTTCGTCACGCACGACCAGGAGGAGGCCTTCGAGCTCGGCGACCGCCTCGCCGTTCTCAACTACGGCCGTCTTCTCGAGACCGGGCCTCCGGACGAGCTCTATCTCCGCCCGGCGACCGAGTTCGTCGCCACCTTCCTCGGCGCCGCCAACCTTCTCGTGGGGGAGGCCACCACGGGGGGCGTCCGGGTCGGCAGTCTCGAGATTCCGCTCGCGACCGAGTCGGCGCCCGGTGCGCGCAGCCGGCGCGTGCAGGTCCTCTTCCGCCCCGAGGACGTGGCGCTCGACCTTGACCGCAGCGCCCTGACCGTGCCCGTCCTCGGCGAGGGCATCGTCGAGCAGGCGAGCTTTGCCGGCGCTCAGGAGCGCTTGGTCCTTCGCCTCCCGGCGATGCCGCACGTGCGAACTCTCGCTCCTCCGGTCCCCTTCGGCAGCGATTACTTCTTGGTCGAGGCCAGCCGGACCCCACACGCGGCGAGGCGCGTGCCGCTCGCGCCCGGCGACCGCGCCTGGGTCGGCGTGCGCCGCATCCATGCCCTCGTCCACCCCGGCCTCCACTTCCTTCTTCTGACGAGCGGCTCCCCGGAGGATCGCGCGGCGATCGCGCTCGGCGCGGAAATGGCTCGACTGGCGCAGGCGCGGGCGACGCTGGTCGCCCTGGGCGAAAAGACCGGCGAGCCGCTCACCGAGCTCCTGCGCGAGTCGATCGAGCAGCTCGGCACGGGCATCGCGATTCACCAGTCGCGCGCGGCGGCCGGATCCACGGTCGAGATCGTGGCCGAAGAGGCGGCGCGTCGCCCGTACGACCTCGTCGTCCTCGGCTGGGAGCCGCGCGAAGGTCGCGAGCTCGCCGGCGTCGCTCTGGCGGCGGGAG
>DASWDK010000320.1:0-6146 GCA_036395335.1 Thermoanaerobaculia bacterium | reverse complement strand
CTCGGCTCTCAGCACAGCTTCCCGTTGGACGACGTCTTCGACTACCTGCATCCCGCGAGCGCGCGCGAGGTCCTCGTCCAGGCGCTCCTTCCAACGCCCATGTTCGAGACACGGTGGCGCTGGAACGCGCAGCGCTCCCTTCTTCTCGAGCGATCCCGGAACGGCAAGAGAGTCCCGGCGAACCTGCTCCGGATGCGCGCGAACGATCTGCTGGCCGCCGCGTTCCCGCAGGTCCTCGCCTGTCCCGAAACGCTGCCGGGCGGCCCGCTCCCTGTTCCGATGGAACATCCCATCGTCGCACAGACGGTCGAGGACTGCCTGACCGAGGCGATGGACGTCGACGGATTCGTCGAAGTGCTGCGCGGACTGAGAGACGGCTCGATCGAGCGGAGAGCGGTCGATACGGTCGAGCCTTCCGCGTTCGCGCGCGGCATCCTCTCCTCGCAGCCGTATTCGTTCTTGGACGACGCGCCGCTCGAGGAGCGGCGCACGCAGGCCGTGCACTCCCGGCGCGTCCTCGACGTTCGCTCCGCAGACGAGCTCGGAACTCTCGATGCCGACGCGATCGCTCGGGTGCGCGAGGAGGCTTGGCCGCAGCCGGTGGACGCCGAGGAGGTTCACGAGGCGCTCCTCTGGATGGGTTACGTCACGGCGGAAGAGGGGAGACCCTGGCAGCCGTGGTTGGACGAGCTCGCCGCGGGCGGCCGCGTCGTCTCAGAGGGGGAGCGCTGGTTCGCAAAGGAAGCGTCGCGCGACCCGAAGTCGGTCCTCAAGGGACGGATGGAGGCGCTCGGCCCGGTCGCCGGCGACGATCCGCTCTTCCTCGAGCTCGAAGGTGAGGGAAGCGTGCTGCGCACCCGGATCGACGGACGACAGGCGTGGTGCAACCGCCGCCTGCTGGCGCGCATCCACCACTACACGCTCGACCGCTTGCGCCGGGAGATCGAGCCCGTCACCGCAGCGGAGTTCCTCCGCTTCCTGGCGTGCTGGCAGCACGTCGATCCGGCGCATCGCCTCGAAGGTCCGCGCGGAGTGGCGGAAGCGGTCGCGCAGCTCTCCGGCTTCGAGATCCCCGCGGCGGCCTGGGAGGGGAGCGTGCTGCCGTCGCGCGTTCGCGGGTACCGGCGGGAATGGCTGGATCAGCTCACGTTCTCGGGAGAGGTCGCGTGGGGCCGGCTCTGGGGCGCGGGTACATCTGCGATCCGGCGGACTCCCGTCTGTCTCGTGATGCGCGAAGACTTGGAGGAATGGACGTCGCTGCTTGCAGTCGCCGCGCAGGGGCCGGCTCCGGCCCGCGGGCCCTCGAGGACCGCTCTCGAGGTCGAAAAGGCCCTGGTCTCGCGCGGCGCGATGTTCGTCCCGGAGATCGCGCGAAGGACGAGCTTCGCCCGCGATCTCGTCGAGGAAGGGCTGACCGAGCTGATCGCGCTCGGCCGCGTGACGTGCGACTCGTTCAGCGGACTGCGCTGGTTCCTCGTGCCCGCCTGGAGACGCCGGCCGGGAGCTCTGACGTCGGGGCGATGGAGCGTGCTCTCTCGCGAGACGAGTCGGCCCGCGTCTCCCGAGTTCCTCGCGCGGCGGCTTCTCGCCCGGACCGGGATCGTCTTCCGCAAGACTCTCGCGCGCGAGAAGCAGCCGCTGCCCTGGCGCGACGTCGCCCGCGTGCTCCGGACTCTCGAAGCCCGGGGAGAGATCCGGGGCGGGCGCTTCGTCGGCGGCTTCGACGGCGAACAGTACGCGCTGCCGGAGGCGATCCCTCTCTTGCGCGCGGTTCGAAGACGCACGGACACCCCGGCTCTCGCGGTCTCTGCGGCCGATCCCCTGAACTTCCGCGGAATCCTGACGCCGCACGAACGCGTCGCGCCGACGGCGCGACAGCAGGTGCGGGTGGCTTAGTTTCGCTGGACGATCTCGAGCAGCCGTTCGGGAGAGACGGGTTTGAGGAGATGCTCGTCGAACCCGGCGACGCGGGAACGCGCACGGTCCTCGGCCTGGCCATATCCCGACACCGCGACGATCGACGCGCGCTCGCACCCGGGCACGGCGCGCAGGGCGCGGGCTACCTCGTAGCCGTCCATTCCCGGCAGGCCGATGTCGAGCAGCACGACCTCCGGCAGGAAGCTCCGAGCTTCTTCGATGGCGCCCGGACCGTCGCCGGCGCTTCGCACTTCGTGTCCCTCGTCCTCCAGCAGGAACCGCATGGCGTCGCGTGCGTCGGCGTTGTCGTCGACGACGAGAACCCGTCGCTCTCGATCGGATTCGACCGGAAGGGAAGGAGCCGTTGACGTCTTCTCCCGGGAGACGATCTCCGCCTCTGCCGCCGCCTCCGGAATGCGCAGGACGAACTCGCTGCCGCGTCCCGCGCCCTCGCTCGCAGCTTCCAGCGTGCCGTCGTGGAGCTCCGCGAGCCGCCGCGCCAGCGTGAGCCCCAGCCCGAGCCCGCCCTGGGTCCGGTCGAGCGACGGCAGACCCTGCACGAAGAGCTCGAACACGCGCTCGAGGTCCTCGGGAGCGATGCCCCGCCCTTCGTCGCGCACCGTGAGCTCGATTCTTCCGTCCTCTCGCGCCGCATTGATCGCGATCCGGCCCCCTTCCGGCGTGAACTTGGCGGCGTTGTGGAGCAGGTTGGAGATGATCTGAGCGAGCCGTGTCGGATCGGCATCGACGAGCGCCGGTCCCTCGGGAAGCTCGACCGAGAGCTCCTGTCGCCGCTGCGCGATCAGGTGACGCCAGGTGTCGACCGCGCCGTCCACGGCGTCCTTCAGCGCGACCCGGTGCCTCGAGAGCCGCACCGTGCCGCGGGTGATCCGCGACACGTCGAGAAGATCGTCGACGAGCCGGGTCAGGTGCTCGGACTGGCGGCCGATGATCTCGCGCGCCTTCGACACCAGGGCGGGATCGTCGTGCCCGAGGAGCTCGACCGCGTGAAGGATCGGGGCGAGCGGGTTGCGCAGCTCGTGGGAAAGCATCGCGAGGAACTCGTCCTTGCGCCGGTCCGCCTCGGACAGCTGCTCCACCAGGCGGCGCAGCCTCTCGCGAGCCTGGCGATGCTGCGCGGCGATCGCGCCGAGGAGAAGCGCCGTCATGGCGAACACCGCCATGAAGGCCTGGAGCGGGACGAGTCCGCCCTCCGGACCGGCGCCGGCGAACGGTCCCAGGCCTCGGTGAGTCGCCCAGACCGCGACCGCATAGGTCCCCGCCGTCACGGTCGCGGTGGCCGGCGGCCCGAAACGCAGCGCCGCCCAGATGGCGATCGGAAAGGTGACGTACTCGAGCGCCGGCGAGGGCGGGACCTGGCCGAAGGCGATCGCGCTCGCGGCGAAGAGGGCGGCCAGGAGCGCAAATGGCTCGACTGCGGCACCGCGACGGCGCGGAAGCGTCTGCCTGGCCGTCCACACGAGGAGGAGCGGAGCGACGACGAGATCTCCGAGCGCGTCGCCCAACCACCAGACGCCCCAGAGTCCCTGCAGGCTGCTCGCCGGCTGGACGGCCCCGGCGCCCAGGCAGGTCACGCCGACCGTGGCGGCGATCGCCGGGCTCACGATCGCCGCGCCGAGAAGCGCCAGAGCGTCGCGGAGGCGCGCGAGACACCCGTCGAATCCGAGGTGCGAGAGGAGAGTCGCTCCCACCGCCGCCTCGAGCGTGTTGCCGACTCCGATGCCGGCGGCGACCCACAGCGGCTCTCCGGCGGTCGCGTTGGCGACGAAGGCGCCGAGCAGGACTCCCGGCGCGGCGCGCGGACCGAAGCGGAGGAGCGCGGCCAGCGCGAGGCCGGTCGGAGGCCACACCGCGCTCACCTGCGCCGCCTGGAACGCGAGGGCCAGCCCGAGCTTGGCGGCGGCCACGTAGAGGACCGCGACGCCGAGCGCCACGAGAAGATCGGTGCCGCGAATCTCCCGGAGGGAACGGCGCAGGGAGGACACGACTGTGACTAGTCTAATCTCCGGTGCGAAGCGAAGGAGGTGACCGATGGAGAGAGAGTCGCGGCGCACGGCGGGGATTCTCCTGGTCGTGCTGCCCACGGTGATGCTCGGAGGGGTCAGCCTTTTGCGGCTGCTGGCCGGAGACCCGGAATACATGGCCAACCCGCTGCGCCAGAATCTCTGGCGCGCCGGGCATGCGCACGCCGGCGTCCTTCTTGTGCTCGCCCTCGTCTGCCTGCGATACGTGGAAGAGGCGGCTCTCTCACACGGGATGAAGACGTTCGTCCGTTCCGCGATTCCCGCCGCGGCGATCCTGCTTCCGGCCGCGTTCTTCTTTTCGGTGGCGCCACCGAAGGCGACGCACCCGAACGGCTTGATCTCGCTCGCGTACGTCGGCGCCTTCCTTCTGGCGGCCGGCGTCGTCGTTCTCGGCGTCGGTCTCTTGAGACGTCCGGCCGCTTCGTGAGCTCCTCCTTCTCCGACCACTTCTCCGGCGTCTCATCGGCGTACGCCGAGTTCCGTCCGCGGTATCCCGATTCCCTCTTTGCCTGGCTTGCGGGGCTTCCGGCGGGGCGCGGTCTGGCGTGGGACTGCGCGACCGGCAGCGGCCAGGCGGCGATCGAGCTCGCCTCGCGATTCGAGCGCGTCGTCGCGACCGACGCCAGCGCGGAACAGATCGGCGCCGCAGTGCCGCATCCGCACGTCGACTATCGCGTCGCGCCGGCCGAGGCGAGCGGTCTCGACTCGGAATCCGTCGATCTCGTGACGGTCGCGCAGGCGCTGCACTGGCTCGACCGTCCGGCGTTTTTCGCGGAGGTGCGGCGCGTGCTCCGACCGGACGGCGCCGTCGCGGCGTGGGCGTACGGCAATCCGAGGGTGGACGAAACGCGGGCCGACGAGGTCCTACGGCGTTTCACCTCGGAGACGGTCGGCCCCTATTGGCCGCCGGAGCGCGCCCTCGTCGACGCGGAGTATCGGACGATCGATTTTCCTTTCGCCGAGATCGAGCCGCCGGCCTTCCCGATGGAGGCCTGGTGGCCGCTCTCCGCTCTTCTCGGATACATCGGAACCTGGTCCGCGACCACGCGCTTCCGCGCGTCGCAGGGGTACGATCCGCTGCCGGCGCTCGCGGCGCGGCTGCGGCACTTCTGGGGCGATCCGGAGACTCCGCGGCGGATCGAGTGGCCACTCGCTCTGCGGGTCGGGCGCGTCGAAGCACCGAAGAAGGCGTCGCAATGAACAAACGAAAGTCTGTCGACCGGCGCGATCTCCTCCGCCGGCTGGGATTCACAGGAGCGGCGCTCGCGCTTCCGGTCGTCCGGTCCGTGCGTCGTGGGCGCGAGGAGCCGGCGGAGGAGGTCACGCCGGCGGAAGACCTGATGCGCGAGCACGGGGTCTTGAACCGTGTGCTTCTCGTTTACGAAGAGTGCCTGCGCCGTCTCTCGTCGAAGGGGGCGGACTTCGCTCCGCGGTCGTTCGCGGATGCCGCGCGGATCATCCGCAGCTTCATCGAGGACTACCACGAGAAGCTCGAGGAAGACCATCTCTTCCCGCGCTTCGAAAAGGCGGGCCGGCACGTGAATCTCGTGAAGACACTTCGCGAACAGCATCGGGCGGGCCGCCGTCTGACCGACGAGATGCTCCACCTCGCGACCGACGCCGGATTTCGCAACCCCGCCGACCGCGAGCGTCTGCGCGCGGACGTCACCGGGTTCATCCGGATGTACCGGCCGCACGAAGCGAGGGAAGACACCGTCCTGTTCCCGGCGTTTCGCGGGATCGTCTCGTCGCACGAGTACGCGAGCCTCGGCGAGGACTTCGAGAAGAAGGAGCACCAGCTTTTCGGGAAAGAAGGTTTCGAAGGCATCGTCGAAAAGGTTGCGGCGATCGAGAAAGAGCTCGGCATCTACGATCTCGCGAAGTTCACGCCCGCTCTGTGACGCGCGGGTGAGCGCTCGACTCTCGGAGACCCCGCTGCGCGAGAACGTTTTTGTCTGGACGCTCGGCGGAGACCGGATCGAGTCGAGTTACGGCGCGAACTGCACGGCGGTCATCGGTCGCGAAGCGGTTCTCCTCGTCGATCCTCTGATCGCGCCGGTGCACGCCCGGCTCGTCGAGGACTCGCTTCGACGGATCACCTCTCTGCCGGTCCGATTCGTGGTCCTGACCCACCAACACACCGACCATGCGCTCGGCGCGGGCTGGTTCGGCGCTCGCGGGGCG
>DASWDK010000319.1:0-2045 GCA_036395335.1 Thermoanaerobaculia bacterium | reverse complement strand
CGTCCGGAAGGAGGGCTTCCCGTTCCCGCTCCTCTCCGACGAGCGCCGCGGGGTCGGGCTCGCCTACGGCGCATGCGACTCCCCCGACGCGCGCTCCGCACGACGGATCTCGTACGTGATCGGAGCGGACGGCCGCATCCGGACGGCCTATCCTGCGGTCTCGCCGGGATCCCACGCGCGCGAGGTGCTCGACTTTCTCGCCGGGAGCCGCGCGTAGAACTCACGCGCCTCCCGAGCGAACGCCTCCGGTCCGAATTCGAGCGCCCGCTGGCGGCCACGCCCGGCCATTGCCCGCCGCTCGCCGGGAGTATCGTAGAGGCGCCGGAGCGCCGGCTCGAGGTCCGCGGTGCGACGGACCAGGATCCCCTCGCGTCCGTCCGTGACGAGGTCCGCGACGCCCGGCACGTCGAGAGCGACGACGGCAACGCCCGAGGCCATCGCTTCGAGGAGTGCCCGCTGGCCCTGCTCCGATCCGGAGGCGATGAAAAGAAACACGTCCATCGCGCGGTAGAGCTGCGGCAGACCCTTCTCCTCGTAGCCCGCCCAGAAATTCCTTTCGCTCGTCCCGAGGGAAGCGGCATACGCCTCGAGTGCGGGTCGAAGCTCACCCTTTCCCACGTGAAGGAGGACCGCGTCGGCAGCGAGGCCGTGTGCCACCTCGATCGCTTCGCGATGGCCGCGTCCCTCGGCCATCTTCCCGACGGTGCCAACCACGAAGGTTCCGTCGGGGACTCCGAGCGCGCGAAGGATTTCCGACGGCCTTTCGCCCGGGCGAAACCGATCCGAATCGACCACCGGGGAGTGCACCGGCCCGTGGCGGGCGAGGCCGGCGGCGATCGCGCGGTTGGCGATCGCGCGGTTGGCGAATGCAAACGCATCGGTGCGGCGGAAGAGCGCGCGCGAGGCGACGTTGCGGGGAAACGTGTCGAGGTGGTGGAGGGTTCGCGCGAGCGCGACTCCGGTGGCGCGCACGGCCGCCGCTGCCACGAAGTGATCGTGCGAAAGGTGGCAGTGGACCACGTCGAAGCGCTCCCGCATGAGCGTGTCCCTCACCAATCGAATGTCGCGCAAGAAGCCGACGGGGCTCCGCGACCGGGAGAGCAGCGGTCGCGCCCAGCCGAAAGGGAGGAGCCGCCGGGAGAGAGGGCCGTCGCGGACGAACCCGAATTGCGCCTCCACGCCGGCCGCCACGAGCGCAGCGGTCTGATCGAAGACGACCGCCGCCGCACCGGTCCATTTCTCGCCGGCGACGAGCTGGAGAATGCGCATGAAAAGAAGCTATCAGCACGGGCGCCCCAACTCCCGGAATGACAGTAAACTTCGGCTCGATGGCCATCGATCCGGAGCTGCTCGCGATTCTCGTCTGTCCGAAGACCAAGGGCCCGCTCGAGCTCGTGGAGTTGAACGACGAAACGCGCCGAGCGCTCGTCGAGAAGTACCGCGAGAAATTTCGCGACGAAGAGCCAGTCGTCACCCAGGGTCTCTACTCGAAAACGTCGGACCTCATCTATCCGATCGTCTCCGACATCCCGGTCATGCTGATCGACGAGGCGCTGCCGGGCTCGACGGCCGTGAGACGTCAGACGTAAGACGAAGGACGATTGATTCGCAAATCGCTCTTCCCTCTCCTCCTCCTTTTCGCCCTTCTTTCTTCTCAGATTTCGATCGGTTACGTCCTCTTCGTCCTTCTTGTTGCTTGCTGGCTCGGCTCGGGGTGGCGGGTCGACAGCGTTCGCCGGGCTCTCGTTCACCCCCTGACCGCGCTCGCCGGCGGCTACGCACTCCTCATCGCCCTCTCGGTCGTCTTTTCTCTCGATCCGGGCGCGAGCGTCCGGACGCTTCCGAGCCTCTCGCTCCTTCTAATTCTGCCGATCTCGATCGACCTGGTGGACAGCCCGCGGCGCGCCCGGGCGATTCTTCTCGCCGTCGCGGCGAGCGGGACGGTGATGGCGCTCTTCGGACTCGCCCAGCTCGTCCGCGGAGCGCCGAACCTGCAGAGTCGGATTCACGCGAATCTGTCCCACTACATGACGCTGTCGGGACTC
>DASWDK010000318.1:0-5316 GCA_036395335.1 Thermoanaerobaculia bacterium | reverse complement strand
TCATTCCGGAGATGTCACGTATTCTGACCCGGACGGAGTCTCTGAAAGCGGAGATGCCCCGAATGCTCGGGGAGCACAAGCTGATCGTCGAAGCCCTTCGGCGGCTCCTTCAAGCCGCCGTCCGCGAGCGGCACGACGGATACACGAGCTTCGCGCAGAAGCTGATCGCCCACGCGCAGCAGGAAGAGGACTTCTATTACCCCGCTGCGATTCTCGTCGGCGAGTACGTCAAGCTGCGGCTGGGACGGGAGTGAGTCTCCCGACTCCTTCCCACGCGGCTCTTCGCGACGCTTCCAGCTCGCGTCGGACCATCTGCAGCGAGATGCGCCGGATCAGACGGATGCATGGACTGATCGCTCGCCGGTAGCGTCGGAGGCGCTTTCGCGATACCGGATCGGCCGCCCGAACGGTCCGGAAGGTTTCACGGGATCCTCGAGGAGGAGTACGCCGCGCCGCCCGCTGCGCTGCCTCCGAGTCTCGCCGCGGAGAGCTCCTACCGGACGGCTGGGGCGGAAAATCAACTCCTCTCGGACCGATCCGCTCCCGCCGCGCCGGATGATGCCAATGCATCAAGGTCCCCGCGTTCGACGAACCTAACCTCTCCTCATGGCCAACGACCGGTGGGTGACCGTCGAGGGCAACGAGGCCGTGGCGTCGGTCGCGCACCGGCTCTCCGAGGTCATCGCCATCTACCCGATCACCCCATCGTCCGCGATGGGCGAGTTCGCCGACGAGTGGTCGGCAGCGGGTCGGCGGAACGTCTGGGGTGCGGTCCCGCAGGTCGTCGAAATGCAGTCGGAAGGGGGCGCGGCCGGAGCGGTCCACGGGGCGCTCCAGGCGGGGGCGCTGGCGACGACGTTCACGGCTTCGCAGGGCCTCCTCCTGATGATCCCGAACATGTACAAGATCGCGGGCGAGCTGACTCCGTTCGCGATGCACGTCGCGGCGCGAACGCTGGCGACTCACGCGCTCTCGATCTTCGGCGACCACTCGGACGTGATGGCCTGCCGGCAGACAGGTTTCGCGCTGCTGGCCTCCGGATCGGTGCAGGAAGCCCAGGACCTCGCGGCGATCGCTCACGCGGCGACGCTCGAGGCGCGGATTCCGTTTCTCCACTTCTTCGACGGGTTTCGGACTTCGCACGAGATCGCGAAAATCGAATTCCTGGGCGACGGCGACCTGCGGGCACTCGTCTCCGAAGATCGGATCGCGGAGCACCGTGCCCGCGGCCTGACACCCGACCGACCGGTCGTTCGCGGAACCGCTCAGAACCCGGACGTCTTCTTCCAAGCGCGCGAGGCGTGCAACCCGTTCTTCGCGGCGTGCCCGGACCGAGTTCGCGAGGTGATGGAGCGGTTCGCGGCGATCACCAGTCGCCGTTACCGCCTCTTCGACTACGTCGGGCATCCCGAGGCCGAACGGGTGATCGTCGCCATGGGGTCGGGCGCCGAAGTCGTTCACGAAACCGTCGAATGGATGGCCGCCCGCGGAGAGCGCGTCGGCGTGCTCAAGGTCCGGCTCTTCCGTCCGTTTTCCGTTGCCGACTTCGTCGCCGCGCTCCCTCCGACCGCCCGAAAGATCGCGGTGCTCGACCGAACGAAGGAGCCCGGCGCGATCGGCGAGCCGCTCTACCAGGATGTCGTCACGGCGCTCGCCGAAGCGCGGGATTCGGGCCTTCGCCCGGGCGGATTCGGATCGAGAGTCGTCGGCGGACGCTACGGGCTCTCCTCGAAGGAGTTCCACCCCGGCATGGTGCGCGCCGTCTTCGATGAGCTCTCGGCTCTGAAGCCAAAGAACCACTTCACAATCGGAATCCGCGACGACGTGTCGGGCACGTCGCTTCCGTTCGACGGCGCGTTCGACATCGAACCGCCGTCGGTCGTCCGCGGCGTCTTCTTTGGTCTCGGATCCGACGGCACCGTCAGCGCGAACAAGAACAGCATCAAGATCATCGGCGAGGCGACCGACGGTGCGGCGCAGGGTTACTTCGTCTACGACTCGAAGAAGTCGGGTGCGATCACGATCTCGCATCTCCGGTTCGGGCCTCCCCCCATCCGCTCTTCGTATCTCGTGCGAAAGGCGCAGTTCGTTGCCTGCCATCAGTTCGGCCTTCTCGACCTGTACGACGTGCTCGGCTACGCGGCTGAGGGAGCGGACGTCCTGCTGAACTGCCCGAACGGCGCGGAAACGGCCTGGAGCCGGCTGCCGCGCGAGGCCCAGGACCAGATCGTCGAGAAGCGGCTTCGGCTCCACGCGATCGACGCCGACCGGGTCGCGCGGGAGGCCGGGCTCGCCGGCCGCATCAACACGATCATGCAGACCTGCTTCTTCGCGATCTCCGGGATCCTCCCGCGCGAAGAGGCCATCTCTCGAATCAAGCAATCGATCGAGAAGAGCTACGGCAAGAAGGGCCCGGAGCTTCTCGCGCGGAATCTCGCCGCGGTAGACCGCGCCCTCGAGAACCTAGTCACAGTGAAGGTCCCTGCCGGCGCCGACGCGGCGCGCCGCAGGCCGTTCCCCGTGCCGCAGGACGCTCCTGAATTCGTCCGACGCATCACGGCGGTCATGATCGCGGGACGCGGCGACGAGCTCCCCGTCTCCGCGTTTCTCCCGGACGGAACGTGGCCGTCGGGAACCAGCAAGTACGAGAAGCGCAACATCGCCGACGAGATCCCCGCGTGGGACCCATCTCTCTGCATCCAGTGCAACAAGTGCGCGCTCGTCTGCCCGCACGCCGCGATTCGCGCGAAAGTCTACGAGCCCGCGCGGCTCGAGAACGCGCCGGACGGGTTCCTCTCCGACACGTTTCGAGGGCTCGATCTCCGCGACTGGAAGTACACGATCCAGGTCGCGCCGGAGGACTGTACCGGCTGCTCTCTCTGCGTCGTCTTCTGTCCGGCTCACGACAAGAAGGACAAGAGCCGTAAGGCGCTCCGGATGGAGCCTCAGCCCCCGCGCCGGGAAATCGAGCGGAAAAACTACGAGTTCTTCCTCAAACTCCCGGAGGTGGACCGTTCGCGCCTGCGGGCCGTGGACGTCAAGAGCTCGCAGTTCTTCCAGCCGCTCTTCGAGTACTCCGGAGCGTGCTCGGGCTGCGGCGAGACGCCGTACGTCAAGCTCTTGACGCAGCTCTTCGGCGACCGGGCGCTGATCGCGAACGCGACCGGCTGCAGCTCGATCTACGGAGGGAACCTTCCGACGACGCCCTATACGACGAACCCGGAAGGCCGCGGTCCGGCTTGGTCGAACTCGCTCTTCGAGGACAACGCGGAGTTCGGGCTCGGCTTTCGCCTGGCGGTGGACAGCCGCGAGGAACGGGCGCGCTCGCTCCTGCGGAAGCTCTCGAAGGTCCTCCCCGACGGCCTCGCCGCCGAGATCCTCGATTCACCGCAGAACACCGAAGGGGAGATCGCGGCGCAGCGCGATCGAATCGCGCGACTCCGGATGGAGCTCGGCCGGCTCGCTTCGGAAGATGCGCGGCAGCTCGAAGCCGACGCCGAGGCACTCGTGAAGAAGAGCGTCTGGATCGTCGGCGGCGACGGCTGGGCATACGACATCGGTTTCGGGGGCCTCGATCACGTCCTGGCGAGCGGACGCAACGTCAACGTCCTCGTCCTCGACAGCGAGGTGTACTCGAACACCGGCGGACAGCAGTCGAAGGCGACGCCTCTGGGCGCCGCCGCAAAGTTCGCGGCCGCCGGCAAAGAGACGGGCAAGAAGGACCTCGGCCTCATGGCGATGACGTACGGCAACGTCTACGTCGCGCGGATCGCGTTCGGGTCGAAGGACCACCAGACCGTGAAAGCACTTCTCGAGGCGGAGTCCTACCCGGGCCCGTCGCTCGTCATCGCGTACTCTCACTGCATCGCGCATGGCTACGACATGGCCGACGGGACGAACCAGCAGAAGCTCGCCGTCGATTCGGGAACGTGGCCGCTCTATCGCTTCGACCCGCGCCGGATCGCGGCAGGCGAGCCGCCGCTCCAGCTCGACTCCCCCCCTCCCAAGATCCGCATCGAAGAGTACATGCGCAACGAAAACCGCTTCCGGATGCTCGAGAGGCAGGGAGAGGAGCGCTGGCGGAAGCTCGTCGACGCCGCGCAGAAGGAAGTCGAACGCCGGTCGGCTCTCTACCAGCGGCTGGCGGCGCTCTCGCCCGCCACCTGGGGAGCGGTGGAACCGAAGAGCGACGAACAGAAAACCGCGGAGGTGGCGTCATGATCCGCGTCGAAGACTTTACGCAGTTGCCCGAAGGGCGGGTTGTCCCGATGGAAGGCTGGGTCCAGCGATGTCCCCGCTGCGGACGCAACGGAATCGAAGAGCACCCCGTCGCAAACATTCCCTACTTCCTGCACGTCCAGGCGTCGGAAATACTGCCCGACGGGATGCTCGACGAAGCGCTCGACTGCTGCTCTCTCGCCCCGGCGACGAACTAGGCTGAAAGGTCGAGCGGCAGCCGGCGGGTGAAGAGGAACCGCACGCGCCCGCGACGCGCTGATTCGTTTGCATCAGCGCGGGCCGGCACGCGCCGCCTACTCTCGTGGCGATGAAAGGCCGAGCGGCGGAGGCGGCCTCGCGCGAACCCGAACCGCTCGCGGCGGTCCCGCAGCCGGGCGCCGACGTCGTCCTCGTCGGAAACTCGAACGTCGGCAAGAGCGCCCTCTTCAACGCGCTGACCGGCGCCTACGTCACTGTCTCGAACTATCCGGGTACGACGGTCGAGGTATCGAAGGGCTCGGCGGTGCTGGACGGGCAGCGCACGCCCGTGACCGATACGCCCGGCATCGCCTCCTTTCTCCCTTCGTCCGAGGACGAGCGGGTCACGCGGGACATCCTCCTCGTCGAACGACACCGCGTAGTCGTGCTCGTCGGCGACGCGAAGAACCTGGAGAGAACGCTTCTCCTCGGCGTGCAGCTCACGGAGATGGACGTCCCGTTCGTGCTCTGTCTGAACATGATGGACGAAGCCGCCGGACGCGGAATCGCCATCCAGGCGGAGAACCTCTCATCCCGACTCGGCATCGAAGTCGTTCCGACGGTGGCAGTCCGGCGCGAAGGAATCGCCCGTCTCGTGCGCGCGCTCGCCGCCCCACGCTGCGGCACCGTGCTCGTCGAGTATCCCGATCCGATCGAGCGGGCGATCGATTCGATCGAGCCGCTCCTTCCGCGGGCGCCGATCTCACCGCGCAGTCTGGCGCTTCTCGTCGCTTGCGGAGACGAGACCCTGAACACGTGGCTCGGCGAGCGGATGGAGACGCCCGACCTCGAGCGCCTCGACGAGATCCGTCAGAAGCTCCGTCGGGAGATCGGCGCGGA